>JBOIEM010000028.1:0-3444 GCA_050741115.1 Burkholderiales bacterium | reverse complement strand
TCCGATCGCCGCCGGCGCATGAATCGCGCCAATCCCAAGTATGTCTTGCGCAACTACCTCGCGCAGCAGGCAATCGACGCGCTCGAGCGCGGCGATGCGTCGATCATGGAGCGCTTGATGGCGGTGACGCGGCGCCCTTACGACGAACAACCCGCGCACGATGAGCTCGCGGACCGGCGCCCCGAATGGGCACGGCACAAGCCCGGATGCTCAGCGCTGTCGTGCAGTTCTTGAGAGGCTGGTCTTCTCGCCTCCTGCAAAATACGGCCAAAGAAAAGCCGCCCCCCAAGGGCGGCCTTGTAAATCGGCAATTTTCTGAGGCTCGCGCGTCGAGGACCAGCGCGGGAGACCCACGACATCTGGGCGGCCTAGAGCCGATGGGGATACGGCGGAAATGTGGACCTGACCCTACATGTATTGCCTGTGAACGCGCCGGGTATAAGCTCATTCCATTTTCGTTCTTGCGGGTGTCCGCTTCAGCCCCGACATTAGGAAACTATGCCTGGCCGGGGAATTCCAAAGAACATGAGCTATCGCGCGGATCTCGCCGTCCTGTTCGAGCACCCGGAGTGGCAGAAGCCGCTGTTCGAGGCGCTCGAGCGGCGCGGCATCCGCTACGTGCCCGTGGATCTCAAGAAAGCTGCATTCTCGGACGCCGACGCGCCGCTTGCGCCGCTCTATTTCAACCAGGCAAGCCCCTCGGCGTATGTGCGCGGCAACACGCGCGCCGTGCCGTATGCGCTTGCGTACATGCGGGCGTTGCAGATTCGCGGGGTGCGCGTACTCAACGGCGCGGACGCGTTTGCCCTTGAGATCAGCAAGACGGCGCAGGCCGCGCTGCTGCGCCAGCTCGGCGCGCCGGCGCCCAGGGTATGGACGTTCAACGACCTGGACGCGATTCGAGCGCGCGCGCAGGAGCTGCGCTTCCCGGTGCTGCTCAAGCCCGAGCAGGGCGGCAGCGGCGCGCGCATCATGCTCGTCGAGAGCTTTGCGCATCTCGAGTCGCTCCTCACGCAGCGTCCCGAGCACTGGCTGCCGGACAACCTGCTGGTGCTGCAGGAGTACTTTCCCACCGATCCCGCCAAGGGCATCGTGCGCATGGAGTTCCTCGGCGGCGAGCTGCTCTATGCGATGCGCGTGATTTCGCACGGGCGCTTCAACCTGTGCCCGGCCCCGGTGTGCAATCCGGAAGACGGCGAAGCCGGCGCTTGCGAGCCCCCGGCCGAGCAAAGCGCCGCGCCGCCGGTCGAGTTCCATCCGTATCCCGAAGTGCCTTCGCAGGCGGTGGCCTGGGGCAAGCGCATCATCGCGGCCGGGAGGCTCGACGTGGGCGGGATCGAATATCTCGAGACGCAGGACGGCCGGCTGATGTTCTACGACATCAACGCCAACTCCAACCTTCGCCCGTCCATCGCGCAATCGTTCGGCTTCGACCCGTTCGAGCGCGTGGTGGACTTCCTCGTGCGCGAGATGAAGCGTAATGCGAGTGTTGTCCCGAGCAGGGCGCTAGCCTGACGAGATAAAGGTGACGAAATCCGGGTCGACCCGCGAGTCAGGACCCCCGAGCCGCGATCTGCGCCGTCGGCTACTCGGGCTGAATGCCCGTCCGCTTGATCACCCGCGCCCACCGCTCGATATCCGTCACGAGCAGCTTCGCAAATTCCTCCGGCGTGTTGTACTGAGGGTCCACTCCCTGGCTTGCGAGGCGCTCGCGGACGTCGGGCAATTGAAGCACGGCGACGATCGCCGCGTGGAGCCGCTGCACGATGTCCGCGGGCATTCTCGCGGGGCCGGCAAAGCCGTACCACAGACTCGCTTCGTAACCGGGCACGCCGGCTTCCGCGACCGTGGGGAGGTCGGGCAGGGCCGGCGAGCGTTTCGCGCCCGTTGTCGCGAGCGCGCGCAGCCTGCCCGCGCGAACGTGCGGCACGACCGAGAGGCTCGTGCCAAAAGTCAGTGAAACCTGCCCGCTCATGAGGTCCGTGATGGCGAGCGCCATGCCCTTGTAGGGGACGTGCAACATCTTCGTCCCGGTGAGGGCCTCGAACTGCGCGCCGCCAAGATGCCCCGAGGCGCCGACGCCCGCCGAGACATAAGTAAGCTGCCCGGGCCGGGCCATCGCCAGCGCGATCAGCTCCTTCACGTTCCTCGCCGGCAGCGACGGGTGCAGGGCGAGGACGAGGGGACTCGAGCCGACCAGCGTGATCGGCGCAAAGTCATTGAGCGAATCGTACGGCAGTTTCTTGTAGAGACTCGCGTTGACCGCGTGGCCGCTCGGAATCAGCACGATCGTATAGCCGTCCGGCGCGGAGCGCGCCGCGACCTCCGTTCCGACGATGCCGTTCGCGCCCGCCCGGTTCTCGACGATGACCTGCTGCCTGACGTTTTCGCCGAGCTTCTGCGCGACGATGCGGCAGAGGGTGTCATTGCCGCCGCCCGGTGGAAACGGCGAGATGATGCGGATCGGCCTTTCCGGCCATTTCCCCGTTTGAGCGTGCGCGGCGGAAAACGCCGCGACGAGCGCCAACGCCAACATCCAGCGTGCGGTCTTAATCGGTGCCCCCTCCCAGGAGATTCGGAGATTCGACCGGTCTCGGGCCGGCAGCATCAGTATCGCGCCAAACCCCGCCACAGACAAACGCGCGGACCCCCGTTTGTCAGGGATGAGGGATGAGGAGCTGCCGACGAGACTCGAGTGACGCCGCTGATAAACTGTCGTAGGCTACCTGCGAGGGAGGGGCATATGGACCAGTCAACCAGGATCAAGTATTCGGTGGTCGAGGGATGGGAGCAGCTGCCCAAGGGCTACGCGCACCGGGACGTCGCGGGAGTGGCCGTTGACGGCGAGGACCGCGTCTACCTCATGTGCCGCGGGGACCATCCCGTGCTCGTGTACGACCAGAAAGGGAAATTTCTGCGCTCGTGGGGCGAGGGCGATTTCACCTACCGCACCCACGGCATCTACGTCGCCCCTAACGGCACGCTCTTTTGCACGGACGACGGCAATCACACGGTCCGCCAGTTCACGCCCGAGGGCAGGGTGCTGATGACGCTGGGGGTCATGAACACGCCGTCGGACACGGGCTATGACGGCAAGGACATGATGACCATCACGCGTGGCGGCGGGCCCTTCAACCGCCCCACCAATATCGCGGTCGGCCCCAAGGGCGACCTCTATGTGTCCGACGGATACGGCAACTGCCGCGTGCACCAGTTCTCTTCCACCGGCCAGCTCAAGCGCTCGTGGGGCTCGCCGGGCCGCGGCCCCGGCCAGTTCTACCTTCCCCACGGTATCGCCGTGGCCTCCGACGGGCGCGTCTTCGTGTGCGATCGGGAGAGCGACCGGATCCAGATCTTCAGCCCGGACGGCGAGTACCTGAGCGAGTGGACGGACACGCAGCGGCCCACGCACCTGGTCTTCGACCCCAAGGGCCGCGCGTACGT
>JBOIEM010000027.1:0-8781 GCA_050741115.1 Burkholderiales bacterium | reverse complement strand
ATGTCGAAGCCGCAGTTGCGGTCGACGAGGTAGACCAAGCCGCGGGCGTCGACTTCCACGTCGTTGGTCTGCGGGGTGGCGTAGCCGCCGCGCGGCTCCGGGATGAACCACGCGACCTCCTCCGGAGAAGAGGGGTCGCGGATGTCGACGACCCGCAGCCCGCCCGAGAACCACGTGCAGTGGACGAGGGTGCCTTCGACGTGCTCCTGGAACTGGTGCGCGCCGAAGCGGCCGCCTTTCCGCGCCCACGGCGTATCGAGCTCGCTCACCTGGAAGTGTCCGATCGGCTGGATGCGCGCGAGATCGCCGACGTCGAACAGCCACATGCCGGCGGGTATCCGGCCGTGGTGGCGCCCGTGCGCCTCATCCATCGCGATCGCCACGTGGCGCCCGGCGATCCTGTGCGGCAGGCGCAGCACGGTGTGAGTGGGATCCTCGATCGGCGGATGGTAGTTGTACGCGCCGGCCGTGCGCGGGCGCGTGATGTCGGAAACGTCGATCACACGCAGTCCGGCGTTGAAGCAGCCGGCCCAGAGCTCATCGCCGCAGCGCATTGCGTGATGCAGGTGCCAGACTTCGGAGGGGCCTTCCGGCGTCTCGCCGCCGGCGAGGTGCTGGCCGGGCAGCCACCAGCGCGAGACTTCGCGGGGGCGCGCCGGATCGCTCACGTCGAAGTTGACGAGGATGTTGCCGCCGTACCCCTCCATTCCCGTGGAGATGTAGGCGTAGCGCCCATCGACGTCGAAGCGGTGCACGCCCACGCCGCCGGTCTTCACGTGCGCGATGAGCCGCGGCTTCGCGATATCGGAAATGTCCCAGACCCGGAATCCGGCGCGAGGAAAGCCGGTGCGGCTCCACTCCTCGAGCTGGGGGAGCTCCGATTCCTTGACCTTGAGCCGGTCCGCGAGCTCGGCCGCGGTCGGCGCGCGCCCGAGCGTCTTCTCCAGGCCGGCGCGCGTTGCCGCGAGCCGCGCCGCTTTGGCCGCGAATCGCCGGCCCGGGCGCTCCAGGTTCGTGTACATGACGTCGCCCACGACGCGCACCTTGTGGCTGTGCTCGTGCGGATGGTCGAGCGGGATGCCGGCGACGACGCGCGGGCGCTTCGGGTCCGACACGTCGACGATCGTGGTCCCGTGCGGGGCCTCCATGTGCCCGAGGAAGGCGTAGCGCCCCTGCACCACGACCTGCCCGCTGCCCGGCAGGTCGAGATGCCCGAGCCGTTTCACGCGATGGGCGAGCGGGGACGCAGAAGTGGCGGGCGTATCCATGCGCATCCGATCCGGATCGCTCAGATGCCGCGGCAAGAGCTCGGAAGGAATTTCTTGTCGAGGGTCGTGCCGGCTCCGCCGCACAGCCAGCCGTACAGCCCTTTGCCGAGGTCGGTGGCGGAAGCGGCGAAGGCCGTCGCCGACGCCAGCGGTATCATCGTCACGGCCTTGGTATTGACGCTCGCGTTGATGCTCTGAACCGTGGCAGTCACCCTGCCATCGACGTCGGTCGCGATTGACGCCACGTAATGGCTGGTGATCCCCTCACATCCCCAGTTGCCGGCCCCTGGCGGAGAGCCGCCGGACTGGTAGACCTCTTGGACCGACGCGCGGCACCCCGACATCGCCAGTATCACTTCCGACATCTTCGCGCGGACCGTGTAATCCTGGTATGCGGGTAGGGCGATGCCCGCGATAATGCCGATGATCGCGACCGTGATCATCAACTCGATCAGGGTGAAACCGTTCGCAGTGCGGCTCATGGTAAACGCTCGTAATGGGACAGGGATGACGGGATAATATGCCGGGAACGGAGCCAGTTCACAAGCAGCATGCGCCCGGGGTGCGCCGCGGATGAGCGACGATGCCGGCGGACAAGTGCGCCAGGCGGTCGACGCCGTCTACCGGTCGGAGTCGCGCCGCGTCTTCGCCACGCTTATCCGCCTCCTGGGCGACTTCGATCTCGCGGAGGAGGCGCTGCACGAGGCCTTCCGCGCGGCGCTCGAGCAGTGGCCGCGCGACGGCGTGCCCGCCAATCCCCGCGCGTGGCTGGTGTCGGCCGGCCGCTTCAAGGCGATCGACAGCCTGCGCCGGAGCGCGCGCTTCGACCCCCTCGACGAGGATGCCGAGCAAATCGCCGGGACCGACGACCCCGGGGCGTGGGCGGCCGATGACATCGAGGACGACCGGCTGCGGCTGATTTTCACCTGCTGCCACCCGGCCCTGCCGGCGGACGCCCAGGTGGCGCTCACGCTGCGCGAAGTGTGCAGCCTCACGACCGAGGAGATCGCGCACGCTTTCCTCACCGCCGCGCCCACGCTGGCGCAGCGCATCGTGCGCGCGAAGGCGAAAATCCGCGACGCAAAGATTCCCTACCACGTGCCCTCGCAGGCGGACCTGCCGGAGCGGCTGGAGAGCGTGCTGCGCGTGATCTATCTCGTGTTCAACGAGGGCTATGCGGCCTCGGCCGGCGCATCGCTGACGCGGCACGATCTCTCGGGCGAGGCGATACGCCTGGCGCGGCTGCTCGTCGAGCTCCTGCCGGAGCCCGAGGCGGTGGGGCTGCTCGCGCTGATGCTGCTGCACGAATCGCGGCGCGCAGCGCGCGCCTCGCCGACGGGCGACCTGATCCTGCTGGAGGACCAGGACCGCTCGCTGTGGAGCCGGGAAATGATCGCTGAGGGCACGGCGCTCGTGCAGCGGGCGCTTTCCTCGCGCCGCATCGGCCCCTACACGCTCCAGGCGGCGATCTCGGCGGTGCACGCCGAGGCGGCGAGCGCCGCGGTGACGGACTGGGCGCAGATCGTCGGGCTCTACGACGCGCTGGCGCGCGTGGAACCCTCGCCCGTGGTGGAGCTGAACCGCGCCGTGGCGGTGGCGATGCGCGAGGGCCCCGCAGCCGGGCTGGAGCTGATCGACGCCATCCTGGCGCGAGGCGATCTCGCGGATTACCGCCTCGCCCACGCGGCGCGGGCGGACCTGTGCCGGCGGCTGGAAAGGACTGCCGAGGCCAGGGCTTCCTACGAACGGGCCCTCGCCCTCACTCGCCAGGAGCCGGAACGGCGGTTCCTGGAGCGGCGGCTCGCCCAGTTGAGAGACGCGTGAGCGGTGAGCGGCGCTTCGAGAGCGTGAGCAGGGCCTCGTGCACGATCTTCAATGCCTGCTCGAGAGGCTTGTCGCGGCGCCTGACGATGCCCAGCTGGCGCATGAGCGCCGGCTGCAGGGGCCGCACCTGCGTCTTGCCGTACACGAGGATGCCCCGCTTGCGCTCGAGGGGCAGTATCCCGACGCCCACGCCGGCGGCAACGAGCGTCTTGATGGCCTCGGTGTTGCCGAGCTCCATGATCGGCCGCAGTTCGATTCCCGCCGACTCGAACCAGCGGGCGATGATCTTGTAGGTCTGGCTGAGCCGCTGATTCAGGATCAGATCGCGTCCGGCCAGATACCGGGGGGCGACCGCCCTCGGGAGATTGCGCTCCCCTCCCGGAAAGAAGGCCATCATGGGGTCCTCGCGCAGCGGCTCGACCTCGAGCGCGGGATGCTCCTTGACGGGCATGGTGACCACGCCGATATCGAGGTCGTTGTCGAGGATCCGGGAGACCACGTTCTCAGTCGTCGCAACGGTGATGACGACCTCGAGGTCGGGGTGCGCGCGCCGCAGTTGCGCGAGCACGGGCGGCAGGAGATAGGTGCAGACAGCCACTGAGGTGCCGAGCCGCGCCCTTCCCAGCCAACCGTCACGGTGGCGACGCATCGCGGCAAGTGCCTGCTCGGCGTCCTCTGCCAGCCGCCGCGCGTGCGCGATCAGCTCCTCGCCTGCCGCGGTCGCGTAGGCGCGCTTGCCCACGCGCTCGATCAGTCGCACCCCGAGCCGTTTCTCGAGCTCGCGGATCTGCAGGCTCACCGCGGGCTGCGTGAGGCGCAACTTCTCCGCGGCGGCCGAGAAGCTTCGCAGCGCGATCACCTCGCGCAGGGCCTGGAGCTGGTCGAGGTTGAGGTTGCGCATGCAGGGCTCAAAGAATGCCTTATGCAATTCATGATAACAATTAATTGGACTAATTCACACCGGCGAATCAACATCGCCCGTCTCGACGAGGCGGCGCGATCGCCAGGCGCGATCGCCAGGAGGAAATCACGTGGATGTCGATGTCTGGACGCCGGAATTCCCGCGGACCTCTGCGCTTGCGCCGAAGCAAACAGCCCGGTGGCAGGTTGAACGCGGGATCGCCGTCCGGGTCTCCAGCAAGTTCGTAGCATTACCGGAGCGCGTTTTCGACGCGTGGCTGGATTCCCGGATCGCGGGCAACTGGCTGTTCGCGACGGCTTCGCGTCCGATGACCCGGGTGACAATCGACCCGCGTGTCGGGGGCTCTTTCCGCTTCGCGGACGGGTCGAACGGCAGGGCGATAGCGTACACCGGAAGATATCTTGAGATCGTCCGGCCCCGGAGGCTGGTGTTCACGCTCTCCATTGCGAGTGAGTCGAAGGCCCAAACCCGCGTCACCACCGAGATCGCTCCGCGGGACGAAGGGTGCGAGCTCACGCTCACCCACGAGAGCGTGCCCCGCGATCAGGCGCACCGCATCGAGGGGCGCTGGGCCGGAATTCTGTACGGCCTCGGCGTGACGCTCGATCAGCTGTCCGCCGGCGCCGGGACTAGACTTCCATAGCGCACAGCCAAGGGCGCAGGCACTATCGGCATATCCGGTCGAGGAGGCGTCGCGTCTGTCTAAACCGAATCCCCGCCCTGACCCCTGCCCCTTGGCAATGGGGAGGGATGGGAGGGGGTTGTCGATTTGGTGCCCCGCCGATCGACTATGGGACATGAGCGGCCGGTGTCCGTCGCAGGCCGCGCACGATTTAGTTATTGATTACAGGGAGCTGCAATCATGAGGTTCATGATCATTGTGAAGGCGACGAAGGACTCGGAAGCGGGCGTGTTGCCGGACGAGAAGCTGGTTTCGGACATGGCGACCTACCACGAGGAGCTGCACAAGGCCGGCATGCTGATCGATGGGTCTGGGCTCCAACCGAGCTCCAAGGGCTGGCGCATCAAGTATTCCAAGGGAAAGCGCACCGTGGTGGACGGGCCGTTTGCTGAAACCAAGGAGCTCGTCGCGGGCTACACCCTCATCCGGGCCAAGTCGAGGCAAGAGGCGCTGGAATGGACGAAGCGCTTCCCCAACCCGGCGATCGCGGGCAAGGACGGGGAGATCGAGGTGAGGCAACTGTTCGAGCTGGAGGACTTCGAGCCCGCGCTCGGCATGAAGTCGGAGGCAATCGAGCGCTTCCGCGAGATCGGCATAGGCGGGAAGAAGTAGTCCCGCCCTACGATTGGAAAAGGATCAGGGCCATGCAGAAGATTACCCCCTTCCTGTGGTTCGACCATCAAGCCGAAGAAGCGGCGAAGTTCTATGTCTCCATCTTCAGGAACTCCAAGATCCTGGACGTTGTCCGCTATGGAGAAGAGGCGGCGAAAGCGAGCGGGAGGCCGAAGGGATCGGTCATGACTGTTGCCTTCAAGCTCGACGGGCAGGAATTCACCGCGCTGAACGGCGGCCCGGTATTCAAGTTCACGGAAGCCATTTCGTTCGTGACGCACTGCAAGACACAGGAAGAGGTGGACCATCTGTGGGAGAAGCTCTCCCAGGGTGGCGAGAGGTCACAATGCGGCTGGCTCAAGGACCAGTACGGCGTGTCGTGGCAGGTCGTTCCCGATGTCCTCATCGAGCTGTTGCAGGACAAGGACCCCGCGAAATCCAGGAGAGTCATGCAGGCGATGCTGCAAATGTCCAAGATCGATATCAAGGTCCTGGAGCAGGCGCACGGCGGCAGCTGAACCCGCCTAACGAATTGTTCATCGATACGAGGAGAGCACAGCATGTCCAAGGTAAAGCCAGTCCCGGACGGGATGCACACGGTGACGCCGCACCTGGTCTGCGCCGGGGCGGCGGAGGCCATCGAGTTCTACAAGAAGGCGTTCAATGCCGTGGAAGAGGGCCGGTTGCCCGGTCCGCAGGGAAGACTCATGCACGCAATGATCCGCATCGAAGGCTCGCCCGTGATGCTGGTCGACGAGATGCCCGAATGGGGCGCGCTGGGACCGAAGTCGCTCAAGGGCTCGCCGGTCACGATTCACCTCTACGTCGCGGACGTCGACGCGTTCGCCGCGCGCGCCGTCGCCGCCGGCGCGAAAATCACGATGCCGGTTGCGGATATGTTCTGGGGCGACCGCTACGGCAAGCTCGAGGACCCGTTCGGCCACCACTGGTCGGTTGGCACGCATATACGCGACGTGAGCCCGGAAGAGATGCGGAAAGCAATGCAGCAAATGGGCGGATGACCGCCATCGCAGAGTCACGACACCACACGAGAGGAATCAATGATCAAGAAAATCGCCATCGCAATCGTCGTGCTGATCGCCGGCGTTCTCATCTTCGCTGCGACCAAGCCCGACACGTTCCGGGTCCAGCGCGCGGCGGGCATCAAGGCGCCGCCGGAGAAGGTCTTCGCGCTCATCAACGACTTCAAGCGCTGGGATGCGTGGTCGCCGTGGGAGAAAAAGGATCCCGCGATGAAAAGATCCTGGGGCGCCGTGACGAGCGGCAAAGGCGCCACGTATGCGTGGGAGGGCAACAGCGAGGTCGGCCAGGGCAACATGGAGATAGTCGAGTCCGTCCCTTCGAACAAGGTCGCCCTCAAGCTCGACTTCGTCAAACCGTTCGAAGCCCACAACATCGTCGTGTTCACGCTTGAGCCGAAAGGCGGCACGACGAACGTCTCGTGGGCAATGGAAGGCCCCGTGCCCTACTTCGCGAAAATCATCCACGTGTTCATCAACATGGACAGCATGGTCGGCAAGGACTTCGAGGCTGGTCTGGCCAGTTTGAAGGCCCTCGCTGAATAGTAGGCGGTGCCGCCTGAACGGGAGCATGTGATGAAATACCTGTGCCTGATTTGCGCCGAGAAGGTGATGGAGCAGATGGACGAAGCGGTTGCGGAGAAGCACTACCAGGATTACGCCGAGTTCACCGAGGCGATCCGGAAGAGCGGCCATTACGTCGGCTGCAACCGGCTGCTGCCTCCCGCGGAAGCCACCACAATCCGGGTGCGCAACGGCAAGATCTCGGCCACGGACGGCCCCTGGGTCGAGACCAAGGAGCAGCTCGGCGGCTACTACGTGATCGAAGCGCGGGACCTGAACGAGGCTATACAGGTGGCGGCGAGGATCCCGGGAGGCTGGGTCGGATGCGTCGAAGTGCGCCCGATCGCGGAGGACGAGCGCACGCTGCGCGCGATCGGGGATAACCCCGCGTAGTCGCGGTGTCCGCGATCCCATTCAATTGAATCGGGAGCAAGCAATGAAGTATCTGTGCCTGGTATACCTCGACGAAAAAAGACTGGACGAGCTGCCCGACGAAGATTGCGTGGCTTTCGACACGGCGATACGGAAGAGCGGCCACTGCATCGCCTCGGAGGCGCTGCAGTCCGTCCAGACCGCCACCACGGTGCGGGTCAGGAACGACAAGTTGTCCGTCACTGACGGGCCCTTCGCCGAGACCAAGGAGCAGCTCGCCGGCTTCTACATGATCGAGGCAAAGGATCTCGACCAGGCCGTCCAGATCGCCTCGAAGATCCCGCCGGCGCGCGTGGGCAGCATCGAGGTGCGGCCGGTCCGGCCGATCCGGGAGACGGTCGCAGCAGCGCAAGCAAATGAAACCGCAGATAAACGCAGATAGACGCGGGACTAAAAAGGGGCGAACGATGGCACGAACCAGCAGCAAGGCGGCGGTTGGCAAGAAAGGCCGGGCCGCGAGCGCGCGCCGCACCCTGGTCATGGTCGCGACGCGCAAGGGCGCATGGCTTTATCACGGCGACGCGGCGCGCAAGGCCTGGCGGGCCGACGGGCCGCACTTTCTCGGTCACGTCATCAGCCAGCTCGCGCTCGATCCACGCGACGGGCGGACGCTGCTCGCGGCGGCGAAGACCGGCCACCTTGGCCCGACCGTCTTCCGCTCGACCGACCTCGGACGCACCTGGAAAGAGGCCGCGCAGCCACCCGCGTTTGCGAAGGCGCCGGACGGGCAGACCGGACGCGCGGTCGATCACACGTTCTGGCTCACGCCGGCTCACGCGAACGAGCCGGGCGTCTGGTACGCAGGAACGTCGCCGCAGGGCCTGTTCCGCTCCGCCGACGGCGGCGTTACGTGGGAGCCGTTCTCATCCATCAACGACGATCCGCAGTACCGCGAATGGATGGGCACGGTGCAGGACGGCACCCCGGACGGACCCAAGCTGCACTCGATCATCGTGGACCCGCGCAACCCGAAGCATTTCTATTTCGCGATGTCGGGCGGTGGCGTACACGAGTCCGTGGACGGCGGCCGAACATGGAAGACGCTCCTGAAGGGGCTCGAGGTCGTCGAAGGGTTCGATGCGTCCAAGCCCACCTTTCACGACCCGCACTGCATCCGGCTCTGTCCGAGCAACCCGGACCGCCTCTACCAGCAGAACCACTGCGGCATCTACCGGCTCGACCGGCCATCGGACACCTGGGTGCGCATCGGCAGGAGCATGCCCAAGCCGGTCGGCGACATCGGCTTCCCGATGGTGGTGCACCCGCGCGACGCGGACACCGCGTGGGTATTCCCGATGGACGGCGGCACCGTCTGGCCGCGAACGAGCCCGGAAGGCAGGCCCGCGGCCTACGTGACCCGCAACGCCGGAAACTCCTGGCAGCGTCTCGACGCCGGCCTGCCCGGAAAGCAGGGGTGGTGGACCGTGAAGCGCCAGG
>JBOIEM010000026.1:0-9917 GCA_050741115.1 Burkholderiales bacterium | reverse complement strand
AGAGCTGGTTCGCGCGCGCGCGGAGCGCTTCCTTGTGGTCGGGTGGCACGAGGCTGCCGTTGGGTTCGATGTTGGTGAGGACGGAAAACGGCGTGCCTTCGCCCCGGGATGCGGCTTTGGCAATCTCGAGCGGCCCGAAGCGCTTTGAGTATGCGACCTGCAACGCGTCGGTAACGGGCTCGCCCCGGAATACCAGCACCGAGTGCGCCTCGAACGCCGCGCGCACGCCGGCGTAGGCGTCGTCCCGCTCCGCCACGTCCGCGAGCCCGACCCCGCGCACTTCCGCGGCGAAGCCGGGGCCCAGCAATCTCAGCTCCATCGCAGGTATTTTCGCACGAACCATTGCGGGCGGGGCCTGACGGGTCCGAATTGACCTACATCAATATGCCCGTGGCACGCACCGGGGATAGTGCGACAATTAAGGTTTCGAGCCCCACGGGCGAACGAGGAAGGGGGTCTGCGTATGATCAAGTATCTTCTCCGGGGACTCTTGCCGGTATTGCTCGCCGGCTGCATGACGGCCCCAGAGCATCGCGCCGCGGTCGAGGGCGAGGGGACGGACCGCCTGACAGTCGGCAAGGTCCAGCGCGAAATCCGCGTGGGCATGAGCGGGTCCGAGGTGGTCAGCGTGCTCGGCTCCCCGAATATCGTGAGCACGGACGAGGAACGCCGCGAGGTCTGGGTCTATGACCGGGTGTCCACCACTACGGTGCATTCGGAGAGCCGCGCCGGCATTCTGGCGCTGGTTTTCGGCGGGGACGGCGGCGCGCTCGGCGGCGTCGGAGGCAGCGCGGGCGCGCGCAGTACCACCCAGCGCACGCTCACGGTCATCGTCAAGTTCGACAAGGACGCGCGCGTCCGGGACTTCGCCTACCACTCCAGCCAGTTCTGACGGGACGCGGCGATGAAACGCCGTGCGGGTGCCTGCACTCCGGTGCTGCTCGCTGCCGCGGTGACGCTGGCAGTGGGTGTAGCCGCGTGCGCGCCAGGCACCGGGAAAGACGAGATGCAGCCGCGGCCGGAGCTGCTGGCGGAGCGGAAGCTGCAGACCCGGCGCTTCGAGGGAATCAGCGAGCAGAAGCTGCTGGCCGCGTCCATCGGCGTGCTGCAGGACCTGGGATTCACGATGGCGGTCTCCGATGTCGAGCTCGGGCTGGCGACTGGCGTCAAGGACCGCGACGCGAAGGCGCCCGACCAGAGGGCAGGGATGATCGTGCTCCTGATCCTGGTTGCCATATCGGGCGCGCAGCCGCCTGCGGCCGGCGACGTGCTGAAGGAGGAGCAGAAGATCAGAGTTCAGCTAACGACGCGCCCCGTCCCCGGCGCGGTCGGGGCCTGGGAGGTGCGGGTAACGTTTTACCGGCTCCTGCGGCAGCCCTTCGTTTCCGAGGCCGGCAGCCTGCGGGATCCGAAGCTGTACGAGGGTTTCTTCGAGCTTCTGTCCCGCTCGATCTTCCTGGAGGCGCACAAGTTGTGATCCGGACCTGCATCATCCGTGCGCTCTTGGCTGCCGCGTGCATCGCCGCGCTGACGGCATGCCAGTCCTCGCCCGAAAGCGGCGTGCTGTCGAGCCCCGAAAGCCAGCTGAAGCTGCGCAGCATGCAGACCCGCGCCTTCGACACTCCCGACAGGCAATTCGTGATGAGAGGCGTGCTCGCCACGCTGCAGGACCTCGAATTCATGATCGAAGGGGCGAATGCCCCGCTCGGGACAGTGTCGGCACGGAAGTTCCAGATTACCAGGGGATCGAACGTCGCGAGCGACGTGACGGTGACGGTGACGGTGCGCCCGCGCGGAGAGAAGCAGATGCTGGTGCGGGTCAACGCTGAATTCAACCGCAAGGCGATCGAGGACCCGGAGGTGTACCAGAGCTTTTTCGTGGCGCTCGGCAAATCGTTGTTCCTGAGCGCGCGCGAGGTCGATTGAGCCGTGCGGCATCGTCTTGCGGCTTGGGCGGCGTTGCTCGCCCTCGCGTACGGATGCGGCAGCACGCCCAAGGAGTTCGTGCAGCCCACCCCCGAAACCGCGGCAAACCGGGAGGCGCAGACGCGCCGGTTCCGCGATGTCGGCGAGGAAGCGTTGCTCGTAGCCTGCATCAGCGTGATGCAGGATCTCGGCTATCGTGTCACGGCAACGGACCTCCAGCTCGGCGTCGTGACCGGCGCCCGGCAGAGGCCCATTGGCGACTGGCTGAGCGATTTGTTCCCCATGGCTCTTTCCGCCGGCATCACGTTGGGACTGCACCCGCGCGAGGCGGGGATGGGCCCCCCCACCGGCTTCCGCATCCTTTTGACGACGCGAAGCGTGGGCGGTGAGCCTCGCGTACACGACGTCCGGGTTACGTTCTACCGGACCTGGTTCATTCTGGACGTGCAGGGTACGGAGCAATGGATGCGGGGTGCCCTGCCCATCACGGCTCCAGTGCTTTACCAGAATTTTTTTGCGATGCTCGACGCGACTCTGGCCCGCTCGCGCTCCGGCAAATGACCGCGCGGAGCGCACCGGCTTCGGGGAAAATAAGCGGCGACCGACCTTTAGCTTTCTTCGGGCGGCAAGGGAAAAGCGTGAATCGCGGCAGATCGAGCGTGGCGGCGCTCGCCGCGCTGGCGGTGCTTGCCGGAAGCGCGGCCAGCGCCCAGGAGTTTCCGGCTGGGCCGGTGCGGTTCGTGGTGCCGCTGCCCGCCGGGGGCACGATGGACATCATCGCGCGCACGCTCGGCCAGCCGGTCGCCCGGACGCTCGGGCAGAACGTGATTGTGGACAACCGCCCCGGCGGCGGCGGGGGCGGCATCATCGGTACCGAGGCGGTGGCGCGGGCTCCCGCGGATGGACACACCGTCCTCTTCATCGGCAACGGGTTCACGATGAACCCCGCCCTGCGGGCGAAGCTGCCGTTTGACACCGAGAAGGACTTCGCCGCAGTCGCCCGCGTCGCGTCGAACCCGCTGGTGGTTTCCGTCCACCCGTCGCTGCCGGTGACGACCCTGAAGCAGCTGGTCGCCCTCGCGCGGGCGCGTCCGGGCGAGCTCACGTTCGCGTCCGGCACCGCGGCGGGGGGACTCCGACTCAATGCGGAGCGCTTCAAGGCGGCGGCCGGCATCGACATCGTCAACGTTCCCTACCAGGGTGGCGGGCCGGCGGTGACCGCGGTGCTCGGGGGGCACACCCCCATTCTCATCGTCAATGTCTCCGAAACCGTGCCGCACGTCGGGTCGGGCCGGTTACGCCCGCTCGCCGTCACTTCGCTCGAGCGCAACGCGGCCCTCCGGGAGATCCCCACGGTGGCCGAGTCCGGCTTCCCGGGATTCGAGGCCCTGATGTGGTACGGCGTCGTGGCGCGCGCGGGCGTGCCGAGGAGCGCGATCGACCGATTGGACGCCGAGATCACGCGGGCGGTCCGGCTTCCGGACGTGAGCGCCGCGCTCGACCGGAAAGGGCTCTCCGTCGCCACCCTGAGCGCCGCGGAGTTCGACGCCTTCATTCGCGCCGAAATCCAGCGCAACGGCAGGATCATCCGGGAAATCAAGCTAAGAGTCGAGTGACGCCCCGTCACTGCTCCATCGCGCTCGGCGCGAACACTTCCTCCAGCCTGACGAGCCGCGGCGTCAGACCCTGCTCGTACGAATAGCGCGCCGCGGTCTCCAGCGTCTTGCGGTTCGCGCGGACGCCGTGCCGCACGAGCGGCGGGCGCAGCGCCTCGGTCGCGCCCGCCGGCAGCAGTCCCGCGGCGACGTGGTACTCCACGTGTTCGAGCCGTTCCCGGTCCGCGATGTCGTTGGCGCGGTCGAAAGCCTTGACGAGGTTCAGGACCACCCACGGGTGCTTCTCCGCGATCTCCCTCCTGACGACCATGCCGTGATTGATCGGAAAGATGCCGGTCTTGCGGTAGTAGCGCACGCCCTCGGCGAGGGGGTCGGAGAAGAGCGGACCGATGTCCGGATGGTTCCAGAGGTCGGCGCTGCTGCGGTCGACCAGGTTGCGGTCGACGATGTAATGGAGCGCCGCGTCGAGCTCGCCCGCGAGCATCATGCCGCCGAGGTTCTTCTCGGGCGGGATCGTGTGGACCGTCACCCCCGGGGGCGCAGTGAAGCCGACGGCGCCGGCATGGCTGTGCGATGCCCCGCGTTCCATCCAGAATTCCATGTGCCGCGGCTCGACGCCGAACTCCTCCTGCAGCACGCCGCGCGCCCACAGCGCCGCCGTCTGCTGGTACTCCGGCACCCCGACGCGCTTGCCCTTCAGGTCCGACGGCGCGGCGATGCCCGCCTTGCGCCGCACCAGGATCGCGGCGTGATAGAACTTGCGCGTGGTGAACACCGGCACGCCAACCCAGCGCTCGTCCCCCCTCGACTTCGCCATCATGAGGGAGGAGAACGACATCTCGGAGACGTCGAAGTCCGCGAACCGGAGCTGGCGCCAGAACAGCTCCGAGGGATGCACGCGGCTCGGGATGAGGTCGATGCCGTCGGGCTTCACGCGGCCGTCGAAGATGGGCCAGGTGCGCGGGTTCGACGCCATGCCGATGCTGAGCTGCAGGTTCATCACCGCCCCGCGGTCACTTGACGGCGAGGTCGAGTATGCCTGATCTGGGCGTGAAGCCGAGACCGGGCGCATCCGGCAGCGTCACCCAGCCCCTGACCGGCTTCGGCGTGCCGTCGAACAGCGCCTCGCCGATGCGCCAGCCGCCGAGGTGAAACTCGACGCGCCCGCCGTTGGACACGCCCGCGTGCAGGTGCATGTTGAGGTGGGGGTAGTTGCCGCCCATCTCGAGCTGGATGTTGAACGCCTGCGCCAGGCCCGCCGCGTAGAGCCCGCCGGTGAAGCCGCCGATGTCGCGCACGTTGGGCTGCGCGATGTCGATGGCCTCGTTCAGGAAGTACTCGCGCAGGTAGGCGAGGTCGTAGGTCCCGCTGCTGCCGGCGGCGATCGGAATCGTGGTCTCGCGGCGCAGCTTCGCCATCAGGCGCGGGTCGGCCTTCAGCACCGGATCCTCGAACCACGCGAGCCCGCAGTCCTCCACCATCTTCGCGAGGCGGGTCGCCTGCGGCAGCTTCGCGTTCTTGTTGGCGTCGACCATCAGCGTCACCTTGTCGCCCAGCGCGTCGCGCACGTGGCGGATGCGCGCGGCATCCTCGAGGATGTCGTCGTCGGTCGGCTCGCCGTACATGTGCGCCGCCGGATCGGAGCCCGCCGCGATCGCCATCTTCAACTGCGTGTGCCCCTCGGCGATCATCAGCTTCGCCGCCTCCACCAGCTGCTCCCGGCTGTAGCGGGGCAGTCCCCAGGTGATGTAGACCGGGCACTTCTCGCGCGCGCCGCCCAGCAGTTTCCAGATCGGCTGCTTGAGGCTCTTCCCCCGGATGTCCCACAGCGCGACGTCGATCATGCTGGCCGCGCACGACCACGTGCCCATGTAGTGCTTGTTGGAGAGCTTCCAGTAGAGCGTCGTGCGCACCGCCTCGGGCCGCAACGGATCCATGCCCGCGATCGCCGGGCCGGCCTCGCGGTTGATGAAATCGGAGATGCTGAAGCGCAGGGGATAGCCCGAGAAGGCGTGGCCCTTCAGTCCGTCGTCGGTTTCGATCTCGACGAAGGTCACGAGCGCGTGTTGCGTCTCCCTGATCAGCGGAAACTGGTATGGAACGCGCAGCGTGTGCGCGGTGGTCCTGGCGATCTTCATGGGCGTCCCCCGGTGGAGTGCGCGTGGCGGGCCCGGCCCGACCACAGTGCGGACTTGACGCGCCAATGGCGCGGGCCGCACGCGTATAAACTATAACGCAAATGAAAATCACGAAAGTCGAAACGATCGTCGTCAACATGCCGATGATCATCGAGGGCGCCGTGACGCCGAGCCAGGGCGGGCGGCCGCGCACCAGCATGGACACCCTGCTCGTGCGCGTGGAGACCGATGCTGGCGTAACCGGTTGGGGCGAGGGCTTCGGCCATCGCATCTTCGCCGCGACCCGGGCGGTGATCGACACCGTCGTCGGGCCGATGTGCCTCGGGCGCGATCCGACCGCGATCTCCGCGCTCGCGGACGAGCTGCAGCGCAATCTTGCCGGCGTGGGACGCAACGGGCCGGCGATGTACGCGCTGTCCGCAATCGACATCGCCTTATGGGACATTGCCGGCAAGCTCGCGGGCCTGCCGCTGTATCGCCTGCTCGGGGGTGCGCCGCGCACGCGGCTCCCCGCCTACGCGAGCCTGTTGCGCTACGGGGAGCCCTCCGCCGTGGCGCATCACGTCGAGAAGGCGCTCAGCCGCGGCTATCGCCACATCAAGTTGCACGAGATCACGCTCCCCCCGATCCAGTCCGCGCGCAAGGCGGCGGAACCGGATATCCCGATCATGGTGGATTGCAACTGCCCGTGGACGGTGGCCGAGGCGATCGCCATGGCGCGCAAGCTCCGGCCGCTCGATTTGAAATGGCTGGAGGAGCCGGTGTGGCCGCCCGAGGACCACGCGGGCCTCGCGCGCGTGCAGGAGCAGGGCGGCATTCCGACGGCGGCCGGCGAGAATGCGATGCTGCCCGAGTTCAAGGGCCTGTTCGCGGCCGCAGCGGTGGCCTACGCGCAGCCGAGCGTGACCAAGGTGGGCGGCGTCACGCAGATGCGCAAGGTCATGGCGCTGGCCGAAGCGTCCGGCATCGCGGTCGTGCCGCACTCCGCGTATTTCGGCCCCGGCCTCATTGCCTCCATCCATTGCATCGCGGCGATGCCGGGCGAGAGCCTCGTCGAGCGCTACGATGCCGACTTCGCGGTGAATCCCCTGCACGATGCGATCATGCCGGACCCGGACGGCTGCCTCGCCGTGCCGCAGGGGCCGGGGCTGGGCGTCGACCCGGACCCGGCCGTGATCGCGAGACTCCGGGTAGCGTGAAAGGATGAGCGTCGAGGCGCCCCCGAGCTTGCAGGTCCTGGGCTGGACGTTGACCAGGCTCGGCGCGGTTGCTTTCGGCGGGCTCGGCGCGACCCTCGCGTTGCTCCAGCGCGAACTGGTGGACCGTCGCCGGTGGCTGGAAGAGCGCGATATTGCCGAGGCGCTGGCGTTCACCCAGGCGCTGCCGGGGTCCACCGGGATTCAGGTCGTGGCCTATCTCGGCTGGCGGCTGCGCGGCTGGCCGGGCGCGCTCGTCGCGGCGGTGGCCTTCATCGCGCCGGCCGCCGTGCTGATGATCGCGGTGGCGGCCGCCTCCCTCGCGCTTCCCGACGAGCCGTGGGTACAGGGTGCGCTCACCGGCGTGCAGGTCGCCGTGGTCGCACTGGTTGCCGCCGCCATGTGGCGGCTTGCACGCAGCAACGCGAAAGGGCGTGCGCTCGGCGCGGCGATGCTGGCAGGCTGCGTGCTCGGGTTCGTTGCGCCCGCGGCGCTTGTCGTCGTGGGCGCGGGTCTGGTCGGAGCGTTGCTGGGCGCGGAGCGCGCGGATGGATGATCTCGCCGAGCTCGCCGCGCGCTTCCTTCTCGTCGGAGCCATGGCTTTCGGCGGGGGCGGCGCGGCGCTGCCGCTGGTCGAGCGCATCACGGTCGCCGAGACCGGCTGGCTCACGCCGCAGCAATTCGCCATCGGCGTGGGGTTCGGCTACGCCACGCCGGGACCGATCCTGATCCTCGCCGCGTTCGTCGGTTTTTACGTGGCGGGAATTGCCGGCGCGCTCACCGCAACCGTTGCGGTGTTCGCTGTTCCGGTAGTGCTGGCAGCGGGCGCAGCCGGCGTGGCCGCGCGCCTGAGCAGCCATGCGCGCTTCCGTGCGTTCGGACGATTTGCCGCCGCTGCCGCGATCGGGCTGCTGGCCGTCACTCTGTTCGCGCTTGCCCGCCCGGTGTTCGACGTGCATCCCGCGTTGCTGGCGGGCTCGGTGCTGGTGTTCGCCGCCGGGCGCTGCGGAATGTCGCCGGTGCTGCTGCTTTCAATCGCCGCCGGTGCGGGTGCCGTAGCGGGAGCCGCGGGGTGATGTCGATGAAGCCTCACCGCCTTGAGTCATTGGCTCCAGACCTCTTCGTTTCATTACCCGGGCCGCGGCCGGCGTGACCAGAAACTCGATGAAGCGCAATGCCGCATCGGCCTGTTCCGCGTCGGCGAAGACGCCGGCGGAGGAGACGGTGACGAGCTGTATCTCCGCGGGCAGGGGACCGACGAGCTCGATGCCCGGCACGGCCATCAATTCGGGGATCTGCTGGATCGCGATCTCCGCCGTCCCCGCGGCGACCAACTCTCCGATCAGGCCGCCCGGCTGCCGCACGGCCTTGGCTCGCACCTCCTCCGCGATCCCCAGGCGCTCGATCACTCCTGAGAAATGCATGCCGCTCGCGCCTTCCTGCGTGTAGGCGACCGATTTCGCAGCGAGCAGCGCGCGCCTGAGCGAGTCGACCGTGCCGATATCAGGCTTCGGCGCTCCGGCGCGAACCGCGACGCCGACGCGGCAACGGGCGAGGACGCGGCGGCTCGCGGCGTGGATCTTTCCCTGCTTCACGAGCTCGTCGATCGCGCCCGCGCCCGTGATGGCGAGATCCCCCGTCTCGCCCTTCTCGATGCGGGCGAGCATGACCTTGGCCGGGTCGTAGCTGACCGAGACACCGCAACCGTTCGCGCGCTCGAACTGCGGAATCAGCTCGCCGATCACGGCGCGAATGCTGTTCGAAGCGAGGATCCTGATCGCGCGTGGCATGATGCGGTCCGGGAACCTGCCGTTCCCCGCGGGCGGTCGGCGCTCTCCTTCGTCAGGCCTCGACCGTGACGGGCTTTCCGGCCTTCTCGTTCACGCGGTCGCGCCAGACGAGGTAGACGGCGTCGCCGTCCTCCGTGGCGACCGCGGTATGCACCATGTTGGCCGGGATGTGCAGCAGGCAGCCGGCCGGCACCACGAAATCCTGCCCGTCCATGCTGACCTGCAACGCGCCCTTCAGCACGTAGTTGAAGGTCTCGTCGGGGTGGTAGTGGGGCTTGGACCCCGTACCGCGCTTCTTGGTGACGACGCCGCAGGTGATGCGCTGACCTTTAAACGACGCGCCCTCGCCGGTGGATGTCCTGCCCAGCGTGGGCGCCTTCTCCATGGCATGGAGATCGACGACGAATCGGTTCTTCACTGTTGCCTCCGATAGGGGTATCCCGGCACGGATGGTCAGGGCACCGCGTAGCCGAGCTGCTTGCACTGCCTGCGCGCGAACTGGGTTCCGACCGGTCCGTCGCCCGGGCCGCCATTCGAGGCCACCACCTTGCCATTGCGAATGAAGTAAACGGCCGGGTAGAAACCGGTGTATGCGCCGTAGGTATTCTTGTCGTTCACCATCGCGCAGACGGCCCATCCGAACTGCAGGTCGCGGAGGAGCGCGTCCTTCTGGTACATCTGGGTGGGCCCCGCCTTGATGTCGATGATCGCGGCGGTCGGATCGGTCAGGCGGTTTCTCAGGTAGTCCTGGATGATCTGCTGGTAGTTGTCGGGCTTGGGGCCGTAGTTCACGGACTCCACCAGCTCCTTGCTGGGCGGGCTGGTGTCGCAGCCGCCGATCATCAGCGTTGCCGCCAGTGCCGGGAATGCCAGGAATTGCACGAGCGCGCGTTGCATGGTTGCCTCCATTCCGGGTCTTCGACAGTCCTGATTCTACTTGAGCTGCGCATTGCGCCGCTAATGAAAGTCCCGGCTGGAGGTCTCCAGTGCCCCGAGCAACCCGCTGTGGTCCACCAGCCGCTTCGCGATCAGGTGCACGACTTCCCCCTCCCGCTCGAGCGTTCCGTAAACCCCCATCAGGCGCGATCCCAGCAGCTCCCGCCGCTGCCGGTCGGCAAGGTCGCGCCACACGATCACGTTGACGCTGCCGGTCTCGTCCTCGAGCGTGACGAAGATGACGCCCGAGGCGGTATCCGGCCGCTGGCGTCCGATGACGATGCCGGCGGCGCGCGCGGGCCGCCCGTGCGGCAG
>JBOIEM010000025.1:0-8870 GCA_050741115.1 Burkholderiales bacterium | reverse complement strand
TCCACGCCATGACCTCGAAGTCGAGCTTCAGCTTGGCGCGCTTGCCCATTTCCTGCACGACTTCGGTCGCCATGCCGGTCAGCTTCTTCCCCTCGGTGTAGTTGAGCGGCGGGTTCTCCTCGGTCAGGAGCTTCAGCGCCAGCGCGGGTTGCCACGCGAGCAGCAATCCCGACAGCAGGAAAAAAGTGCGGGCGACTCTAGTGGAATGGTGCATGGATCCTCCCGGACGATTGCTTCCCAGAATCAAGGATGCCACAGGAGCGGTAATCAGGAAAGATTGACACGCGTCAGAGGAAGAAGAACCCCGCGCGCGTTGAACGGCGGAGTGGCCGTCCGTTCGAACGCGTGCAGCCAGGCCGGCAACCGATGTTGTCCGGCATGGCTACATATTCGGGTAATTCGGCCCGCCGCCGCCCTCGGGCGCTACCCACACGATGTTCTGGGTCGGGTCCTTGATGTCGCAGGTCTTGCAGTGCACGCAGTTCTGCGCATTGATCTGCAGGCGCGGGTTGGCCCCGTCCGCATCCCGCACGATCTCGTAGACGCCCGCGGGGCAGTAACGGGTTTCCGGCGCGTCGTAGCGCTCGAGATTCACCTTGATCGGGATCGCCGGATCCTTGAGCGTGAGATGGCACGGCTGGTCCTCCGCGTGATTGGTATTCGAGATGAACACCGAGGAGAGGCGGTCGAAGGTGATCACTCCATCGGGCTTGGGATAGGCGATGGGACGGGCCTGATCGCGCGTCTCGAGCGTCTCGTGGTCGGCGTGCCGGTGATGAAGCGTCCACGGGGCGCGGCCGCCGAAGACCACCTGGTCCACGCCCACCATCAGCGTGCCGAGCGCGAGTCCCTTGCTCATCCAGGGCTTGAAGTTGCGCGCGCGGTGGAGCTCGTCGTGGAGCCAGCTTCCCCGGAACGCTTCGGGATAGGCGGCGAGCTCGTCGTGCGCCCGCCCCGCGCGCAGCGCCGCGAACGCCGCTTCCGCCGCGAGCATGCCCGATTTCATCGCGGCGTGGCTGCCCTTGATGCGGGAGGCGTTGAGGAACCCGGCGTCGTCGCCGATCAGGCAGCCGCCGGGAAACACGAGCTTCGGCAGCGACTGCAAGCCCCCCGCGGCGATCGCACGCGCGCCGTAGGCGACGCGCTTGCCGCCCTCGAGGAAGGGACGGATCGCGGGATGCGTCTTGTAGCGCTGGAATTCCTCGTACGGGTTGAGATACGGATTGGTGTAGGCGAGCCCCACGACGAAACCGATCGAGATCTGGTGGTTCTCGAGGTGGTAGAGAAACGATCCGCCGTAGGTGTCGTGGGCGAGCGGCCAGCCTGCCGTATGAATGACGAGCCCCTGCTGGTGCATGCCGGGCTGGATCTCCCACAGCTCCTTCAGGCCGATGCCGTAGACCTGGGGATCGGCGCCCGCGCGCAGGCGGTAGCGGTCCTGCAATTGCCTGCCGAGATGTCCGCGGCAGCCTTCCGCAAAAAACGTGTAGCGGGCGTGCAGCGCCATGCCCGGCTGATGATTGGCGGTGGGCTTGCCGTCTCGCCCGATGCCCATGTCGCCGGTCGCGACGCCGCCGACCGCGCCGTCGTCACGGTTCAGCACTTCCGCCGCCGCGAATCCCGGGAAGATCTCCACACCGAGCGCCTCGGCCTGCTGCGCGAGCCAGCGGCAGACGTTGCCGAGGCTCACCCCGTACATGCCGTGGTTCTTGAAGCAGGCCGGCAGCATCAGGTCCGGCACTTTCCAGGACCCGCTCGCGCTCAGGAACAGGAAGCGGTCCTCGGTGACCGGCGCGTTGAGCGGCGCATCGAGCCGCTGCCAGTCCGGGATGAGCTCGTTCAGCGCGCGCGGGTCCATCACCGCCCCCGACAGAATGTGCGCGCCGACCTCCGAGCTTTTTTCCAGAACGCAGACGCCGACCTCGTGCCGGTGCTGCGCCGCGAGCTGCTTGAG
The DNA here is from genome assembly GCA_050741115.1 of Burkholderiales bacterium. Lineage (GTDB taxonomy): Bacteria > Pseudomonadota > Gammaproteobacteria > Burkholderiales > SG8-41 > SG8-41. Next base: position 6,916 of record JBOIEM010000025.1, on the reverse strand, counting down.
GCGGATCGCAGCGGCGAGCCCCGCCGGACCGGCGCCCACGATCACGACGTCGTACTCCATCACTTCCCGCTGAGCCATCTCCACCTCAATCGATGCTTCCGGACATTATAGTGGGCGTCACGCGGTTCCAAGAATCGCGCGGGCCGCGGCGATGCCGCTCCGCACGGCGGATTCGATCGTGCCGGGATAATCGCTCGCGACGTAATCGCCCGCCAGGAAGAAATTCTTGAGCGGCGTGCGCGATTCCGGGCGCCTGAGCGCGGGCGTGCACGCGAAGGTGGCGCGTTTTTCGGCGATCACCCGCCACCACAGCGGCTCGGGCAACAGCCCGAGCTGCTGCTGCAGCTCCTGGTGGACGAGTTGCGCGAGCTCCTCGTGCGGGAGATCCTGGTGCGCGCCTTCCGCGCTGATGACCGCGCCGATGACGCCACGCTGGCCCGAGAGCGCGCCGCGGTCGAACGCCCATTGCAGCAGCCCGCTGTCGAAGCCGAGCATGGGCGAGGGCAGGCTCCGCTCCGGGGAATAGCACAGATAGACCGAGTAGATCGGCTCATAGGCCAGGCGCTCCACGGCCTCCGCGGCTTCGGCCAGCGCCGAGATGCCGACCAGGAATGCCCCCGCGTGAAACGGCGGCAGGGCGCAGACCACGTGGCTGAAGGCCCGCTCGCGATCGGCGCAGCGCACGGCGAATCCGCTGTCGGTCGGGTCCACCGCCGTGACGCGATGTCCCGTCAGCACGGCGCCGCCCTTCGCCTGCACGTAGTCCGCAGCGGGATCGGGAAACAATCGCGAGAGGTCGACACGCGGAAACAGGAGATCGCTCGCAGCGCGGCCGGCGCCGAGACTGTCGCGAATGACATTGAGGAATACCTGCGCCGAAGCGGATTCGGGCGGGGTGTTGAGCGCGGAGACGCAGAGCGGGCGCCAGAGAAGGCCCAAGAGGCGGCCGCCCTGGCCGTGCTCCTCCAGGAGCGAGATGACCGTCGTGTCGCGCTGCAGGCTATAGCCCTGCCGCCGCATGCGGAGCACGAAGCGGACGGCGGAGAGCCGCTCGGTCAAGGGCGCCCCACGCGCGGTTATCAGCCCGGCGAGGAGGTGCAGCGGCGCGGGAAGGCTGGCGGCCTTGAGCAAGAAGCGGTCATGGATGCGCCAGGTCAGCGGCAACCGCAGGAGGAGCCGCCCGGGATCCGCCCCGACGAGCCGCATCAGGCGCAGCGTCTCGCCGTAGGCGCCCGCGAGGATGTGCAGGCCGTTGTCGAGCGCGAGATCGCGATGCTCGACCCGGCGCGCGCGCCCGCCGAGCGTCCGGGCGGCTTCGAATACCGTGACCGGCGTCCCGCGTTCGGCAAGCGTCACCGCCGCCGCCATTCCGGCGTAGCCTCCGCCGATGACGGCAACGTTCATTCGGGATGATCGCCGAGGTCGCTAGGCGGTTGCCGCGGCGGTCCGATCGGAGCGCTTGACGCCCGGCCAGATCCGCCCGGGGACGTGCACGTACCCCTCGAAGATGCGCCGGGCGGTGCGCACCAGCGCGGCGCGGCGCAACTCCTGCCTGCCGTCGGTGAAATCGGCGTCGAGGTCGATCGCGATCTTGCCCGACGGGTGCTCGATCTCGACGATGCCCTGCGGCGCGGGCGGCAGCCTGACGAGATTGGAGGCGACGGTGCCGGGAATCGCGAGCGCCGAGGCCACGCACACCGTGCCGGTCACCGCGTGCGCCTTGTGGCAGGAATAGGGCACGAAATAGCGCGAGGTGATGGTGCCTCCACGCGCCGGCTTCGCGAGCAGGCCGATTTTCGGGACCACGAGCCGGGAAACGTCGCCCATGCCCATCAGCGCGCCCGCCTGGATGCGTATCGCTTCCATGCGCTTGAAGAGCTCCTTGTCGGCGTCGAGCGCGGCGGCGCTTTCGTGGCCGGTCTTGCCGAACGCTTCCGCGCGCATGAGGATCATCGGCATCGCCACGTCCACGCAGCTCACTTCCACGCCGTCGATGACGTCGAGCGGCCTGCCGCTCGGCAGCTGCTTGCCGGTGACCGAGCCGATGCCGCCCTTGAAATTGATGCCGACCGGCGCCGCCGTCCCCGGCACGCCGTCGATGGAAGCCTTGCCTTCATAGGACACGTTCCCGCCCGGCGTCTGCACGATGGCTTCCACCAGCGCCTGGGTGTTCACGTTGAAGATGCGTACCGTGGTCTCGCCGTTGTTCGCGGACACGAGCCCGGCCTCGATCGCGAACGGGCCCACCGCGACCAGCATGTTGCCGCAATTGGGCTTGGTGTCCACGATCTTCCTGTCGATGATGACCTGCGCGAACAGGTAATCGACGTCCGCGTCGGGCCGCTTCGAACGGCCGATCATCGCCACCTTGCTGGTGAGGGGATTGGCGCCGCCGATCCCGTCCACCTGGTATTCGTGGGGCGAGCCCATCACCGCGAGCAGCACCTCATCGCGCGTCTGCGTGTCAGCCGGCAGGTCGGTCGCGAGGAAAAAGGGGCCGCGCGACGTGCCGCCGCGCATGATCACGCATGGAATCTTGGTCTGCATGCGAAACCTCCGGGAAAGCCCCGTGAATTATACGATCAAAGACGTGATTTACGCTGCTAGAAGGCGTAGCGGCGGAGGCCGCCGTCCACCGGAATCACCGCCCCCGTGATGTAGCGGGCGACTGGGGAGGCGAGAAAGGCGGCAAGGCTTGCGAGCTCCTCCGGCTCCCCGTAACGCCCGACCGGGATCTCCTCGGCGGACTGCCTTGCGCGGAACTCCGGGGGGTACTTGCGGCGGATCTGCTCGCTCATGATGCGCCCCGGCTGAATGCAGTTGACCGTGATGCCGTGTTTTCCGACCTCGCGCGACAGCTCCTCGAGCAGGTTCCGGCGGCGCGCGACAACGCAGAGCTGCGCGCCCTCGGCCGCAAGCCCCCTGGCGATGGCGCGGCCGATGCCCATGCTTGCTCCCGTCACCAGCGCCGTTTTGCCCTTCAGTTGGAGATCCATATCGTCTCTTCGAGACCAACGCGTGATTCACGCCGTCAGCCAGGTGCGCCAGGCGATCCATAGCTTGCGGACGGGGGTCAGGGCGGTGCGCCGGGTGAGGACGCGGCTGCCGTCGCGCCGGATCTCGTCCAGCAGCGTGCGGTAGATCGCCGCCATGACGATGCCCGCGCGCTGGGCGCGGCGGTCGACGGCCGGCAGCTTGGCGAACGCCTCGCGGTAATATCCGAGGGCGCGCTCGATCTGGAACTCGATCAGGCGGCGGAAATTGGCGGTCTCGCGCGACGCGGTGATGTCCGCCGCGCTGACACCGTGGCGCTCGATCTCGTCGAGCGGCAGGTAGATGCGGTCGCGGCGCGCGTCCTCGCCCACGTCGCGGATGATATTGGTGAGCTGGAACGCGAGACCGAGATCGGCCGCGTACTCCAGCGTGCGCCGGTCCTGATAGCCGAAAATCTCGGCGGACAGCAATCCCACGACCCCCGCCACGCGCTGGCAGTACTGCCGCAGCACCTCGAAACTGGGGTAGCGGTTGTAATCGAGGTCCATCTGCATGCCGTCGATGATCTCGGCGAGGCGCGCCTCCGCCAGGTTGAAGCGCGGCGCGATTTCAGCGAGGGCGCGCGCGACCGGGTGCTGCGGCGTGCCGTGAAACGCCGCCGCCAGCTCCTGCCGCCACCAGGCGAGCGTTGCGCGCGCGGTCGCCGGGTCGGAGCAATCGTCCACCACGTCGTCCACCTCGCGGCAGAACGCGTAGAGGGCGGTGATCGCGCGACGTCGCTCCTCCGGCAGGAACAGGAAGCTGTAATAGAAGCTCGAGCCGCTTTGGGCGGCTTTGGACTGGCAGTACGCGTGCGGATCCATCGTCACGGGTGATCAGAGCGCGCGCGACAGCACCACCGGCCAGTCGTGCCATTTCAGGACCGGCCGGTGGCGGAACATGTCACAGCCGGCGCGCTCCAGTTTCTCGAGAATGCGCAGCCCGCCCTGAACGGTGGCGCGAATCTCCAGGCCGATGCGGCCGGGGAGCGCCCGCCCCAGCGGCTCGCCCGCCCTGAGCATACCGCGCACGCGGTCGATCTGGGACCGGATGAGGGTGCGCCAGGCGTCGTCGCAGAGCCGCCCGGCGATGTGCCGCTCGGTCACGCCGCAGCGCCTCATTTCGTCCTGGGGCAGATAGATGCGGCCCTTGGCGTAATCGATCTCGACGTCCTGCCAGAAGTTGACGAGTTGCAGCGCGGAGCAAATCGAATCCGACCATTCCAGGTTCTGGTTGCTGGTGCTCCGGAAGAGGTGCAGCAGCAGCCGTCCCACGGGATTCGCCGAGCGCCGGCAATAATCGAGCACTTCGGCGAAGTCGGCGTAGCACTTCCGGGTGACGTCCTGCGCGAAGGCCGACAGCAGGTCGGCGAACGCCGATACCGGCAGGTCGTGCTCGCGGATCACCGCGGCGAGGGCAGCGAACCAGGGGATGTCGGGGGGGAGACCACGCTCGATCCTGTGCAGTTGCTCCCGAAATCGCTCCAGGTGGTCGAGCCGGGCGGGGGCGGGGATATCGCCCTCGTCTGCAACATCGTCGGCCTCCCGCGCGAAGCGGTAGATCAGCGCAATGGGATGCCGGAATCGGGTCGGCAGAAGGAGGGACGCGACGGGGAAGTTTTCATAGTGCTTACGACCCATTTGCTGCTGCGCAATATCCTTTACGGATCATGTTATTGCGCGCAAACGTTAAGACAACTTGCAAGCTTCCGGCGCGCACGTGATTATATTACAATCGGAAAGTCGCGAAAGTGGCGGAATGGGTAGACGCACCAGATTTAGGTTCTGGCGCCGCAAGGCGTGGGGGTTCGAGTCCCTCCTTTCGCACCACGGGCAGGGGCACGTGGTGCGAGCCGGGGCAGGGTAGCCCGTTCCGTCGTTCTTGATGCAGTCTTGCGGCGGGAGGGGACGGCCCCGGCGCACGCAGTCGAACTGATCGTTCCAGCAACGGGGATGCAGGCCAACTTGGAAACATTGAGCGCGCTCGAGCGGAAATTGAGCGTGTCGCTGCCCGCGACCGACATCGACCACGAGGTCGAAAACCGCCTGAAGCGGCTGTCGCGCACCGTGAAGCTCCACGGCTTCCGGCCCGGAAAGGTGCCGTTGAAGGTGGTCGAGCAGCATTACGGCCCGCAGGTGCGGCAGGAAGTGCTGGGGGACGCGATGCAACGCAGCTTCGGCGAGGCGGTGCGCCAGCAGAACCTGAAGGTCGCAGGCTACCCGAAATTCGAGCTGGCGCCCCGGACCGATGGCGCGGTGGATATCCGCTACAGCGCCACGTTCGAGATCTATCCCGAGGTGACGGTCGGGGACATCACGGCGGCGGCGATCGAGCGCCCGGCGCTGGCGGTCGGCGACGAGGAGGTGGTCAAGACGTTAGAGATCATGCGCAAGCAGCGCGCGCGCTACGAGGAGGTCGAGCGCGCCGCGCAGACCGGCGACCGCGTCACGATCGATTTCCGGGGCGCGCTCGATGGGGCGGACTTTCCGGGCTCGAGCGGGAGCGGCCAGCACGCGGTGCTGGGGGAAGGCCGGCTGCTTCCCGATTTCGAAGCCGGCATCGCCGGGATGAAGCCGGGTGAAACGAAGTCGTTCGACGTGCGGTTCCCGGGCGATTACCACGGCCGGGAAGTGGCGGGGAAGAGCGCCCGCTTCGAGGTCACCGTGAGCCAGGTCGCGGCGCCGCGGCTGCCCGAGATCGACGCCGCCTTCGCGAAGAGCCTGGGCGTTGCCGACGGAGACCTGTCGCGGATGCGCGCCGAGGTGAGGGGCAATCTCGAGCGCGAGGTGAAGGCCAAGCTGAGAAGCCGCCTGCGCGACCAGGTGATGCAGGCGCTCCTCGAGGCAACGCGCATCGAGGCGCCGCGCTCGCTGGTGCAGATGGAGATCGAGCGCCTGCAGGCGGGAGCGCGGCAGGAGCTCACCGCCCGCGGTGTCAAGATGACCCCGGAGACGCCCCTGCCGGGCGATCTCTTCGAGCAGCAGGCCGCGCGCCGCGTGACGCTGGGGCTGATCCTCGGCGAGCTGGTGAAGATGCACAACCTCTACCCCAAGCCCGAGCAGGTGCGGCGGCTGGTCGAGGAGCAGGCTGAGAGCTTCGAGCGCCCCGAGGAAGTCGTGAGATGGTTCTATGGCGCGCCGGAGCGGTTGCGCGAGATCGAATCCGCGGCGCTCGAGGACAACGTCGTGCAATGGGCGCTCGGCGTCGCCCGGGTGACGGACCGGAAAGTCGATTTCGACGAATTGATGGGGAAACGGTGATGGCAAGATACGGCGAACCGAGGGGGCTCGGCCTGATCCCGATGGTGATCGAGCAGAGCGGGCGCGGCGAGCGCGCCTACGACATCTATTCACGCCTGCTCAAGGAGCGCGTGGTGTTCCTCGTGGGGCCGGTGACCGAGACCACCGCCAACCTGATCGTGGCGCAGCTGCTGTTCCTCGAATCCGATAACCCGGACAAGGACATATCGTTCTACATCAACTCCCCGGGGGGCTCGGTGTCCGACGGGCTGGCGATCTACGACACCATGCAGTTCGTCAAGCCCAGCGTCTCGACGCTGTGCATCGGGCAGGCGGCGAGCATGGGCGCGCTGCTGCTCTCGGCCGGCGCCAAAGGCAAGCGCTTCTGCCTGCCCAACTCGCGCGTGATGATCCACCAGCCGATGGGCGGCTTCCAGGGCCAGGCCTCCGACGTGGAGATTCACGCCCGGGAGATCCTCAACCGCAAGGCGAAGCTGAACGAGATTTTCGCCCGCCATACCGGCCAGGACATGAAGACGATCGAGCGCGATACCGACCGCGACAACTTCCTGAGCGCCGAGCAGGCGCAGAGCTACGGGATCGTCGACAAGGTCCTGGTGAGCAGAACGGAAGGCGTAAAATGA
>JBOIEM010000024.1:0-7513 GCA_050741115.1 Burkholderiales bacterium | reverse complement strand
ACGCCATCCTCGCGCGCGGGCGCGAGCTCGATTGCCGTCCCCTCGCCGTTGTGGTGACCGATACCGGTGCTCGCGTCGTAGCGTTCAAGAAGGAAGACGGATCTGCGATGATGCGGTTCGAGATGGCGCTGGGCAAGGCCTACGCGGCGCTCGCGCTCGGACGCTCCTCGAGCCTGGTGCGCCTGCGCACCGAGGAGCGGCCGCTGTTCATGAACTATCTCATCGACGCGTCGGGCGGAAAAATCTTCCCCGAAGGCGGCGGCATGCTGATCCGCGACGAGCGTGGCGAAGTCATCGGCGCCGTCGGCGTTACCGGCGACACCCAGGAACGCGACGAAGAGCTTGCCGCGCACGGCATCCGCGCCGCCGGCCTCAGGACCGACGCGGACTGCGCGCACCTGGGCAAGCAGGTGCGCCTCTCCAACAAGTGACTTTCGGGAGATTCCGCATGGCCCGATTGTCTTTCCTCCTGGCCGGCGCGGGCGCGTTTCTACTTTTCTCAGCGGACGCGGCTGCGGCCGAGTTCGACTGCATGATCGAGGCCCGGCAGAACATCGAGATCCGCAGCCCGGTGGAAGCGATGATCGAGTCGGTGCGGGTGAAGCGCGGGGACTCGGTGACGAAGGGCCAGGTCCTGGTCACGCTCGAGTCCGGCCCGGAGCGCGCCGCGTTCGCGCTCGCGCAGTCGCGCGCCCAGGCCGTGGGCGAGATCGGGGCCGCCCAGGCGCGGGTCGACATCACGCTCAAGAAGCTGCGCCGCGCCGAAGAGCTGATCAAGCAGAACTTCATCTCCGCCAACGCCCGCGACGAGGCGGAAGCCGATCACAAGCTGGCCACCGAGGAGCTGCGGCGCGCCCGGGAAAACCAGAAGATCGCCGCGCACGAGGCCAAGCGCGCGGCCGAGGTGCTCGCGCTGCGCACCATCCGCAGCCCGTTCTCGGGCGTCGTGGTCGAGGTGCTGCTCAAGCCGGGTGAATTCGGCGCCATCACCTTCAAGGACCCGATCCTCAAGCTGGCCGAGATCGATCCTCTGCACGTCGAAGTCATTCTCCCGGTCAGCCAGTACGGCAAGGTCAAGCCCGGGCAGCACGCGACGGTCATGCCGGAAGCACCGGTCGGCGGACGCTACGACACCGTGGTCAGGGTCGTCGACCGGGTCGTGGACGCGGCGAGCGGCACCTTCGGCGTGCGCCTCGAGCTCGGGAACAAGCAGCGCGCCATTCCCGCCGGCGTGCGCTGCAAGGTGCAGTTCCACTGACGCGCGCCGGCCGTGCCGAGCCGTTTCTATTCGCGCTTTCCGGAAAAGGCGAGCAGGTCGTCGAGGTGCCGGTCGCGCAGGAGGATATCCCGGCGCGCCGCAGCGGCGGATCGCTCGGCTCCGCGCTGCGCAAGAGCCGCCAGCCAGCGTGCCCGCCGCCCCCGGATCTCGCCGTCCGCGCCCACGCTCCGGCGCGCCCACCAGCTTGCCGCGGCGCCGATGCGGACTGCCATACCCGCGTCTTCGAGAGACAGCAGCAACTCGTACGAGTCCGCAGCGAATGTCCGGCAGATCCGAGCGAGGTGCCTTCGCGCATCGTGCAGCTCGGCGGCGATGATCTTCAGTGGCGTCCGGCCGGCGGGGAACCGCTCGAGGTCGCGGCCTGCCGGATAGAGGGCAAGCGCGATACCTGCCGCGCTCCCGAGCCGATCGAGCAGACTGCGGTCTTCCGCGCCGTCACCGCCTTTCAGGATGCCCACCTCGACGCCAGCTGCCGCGAGCGCACCCGACAATTCCCCCGCTTCGGCAGAGGTGCGGACCGCGATCAGCAACGAGTTGCCGGCTGCGGCAATTGCGAGGGCGCGCTGTACCAGGGCTTTTCGTTTCGCCGCGACCGTTTCGAACACCCGGGGCAAGCACGCAACCGGGCCTGCCGGAGCGCCCGCCAGCGTGGTCTTGAGCCCGTAGAGCGCCCAGAACTCGCCCTCGGCGCCGCGCGCGTCGGCGCAGGCCCCCGCGAGATGTAGATAGCGCCGGAAAAAGCGCGGCAGCGACAGGCGCGCCCGCACGTCGGGGCGGAGACCGAGCCGGGAGCTCTCCTTGACTTCGATCAGGCGGTGCAGGGTCTCATCGGCTTCCGCGATCTCTGCTCCCCCGCCGCCGGTCGGACCGGGAAAGACCACTCGCCCTTTCTCGACACGATAGTCCACGCCGCGCTCGCGAAGGTGCAGCGCGGCGAGAGCGAGAGCGACCAGGCCTTCGCGCTGCCGCTGCGCCGCCCAGATCCCGCCGAGCGCGCCGGCGAGCCGCCCGATGCGCTCCATTCCGGCTTCCGTGAGCCGGGCGCCGTCCGTGTCCAGCGTGAACTCCGCGCCTTGAGTGAGCGCCCGCGCCAGCTCGAGTGCCTGCTCGTAGACCAGCCGCTCGCCGGGCCGCTCAGCGTCGCTCGCAATGACGAGCGGCAGCTGTGCGTCGTCCAGCAGGACCGCATCGGCGTCCGCCACCAGGGCGCACTTGAGCCCCGCAAGCATGGGATCCCGCCCGCCGGCGCTATCGCCTGCCAAGCGGTGAATCATCCCGGAAAGGGATCGCGCCCGGCCTCCGAGCGCGAGGCGGTCGCGAAGGTAGTCGTGCGCCATCTCGCGCTGCGTGCCGCAGACGACCGGCGCCGAATACGCCTGCCGCCGCGCGCCGAGAGCCATCCCCGGGGCAAGCACCGCGACGCCGGACCCGAGCGCGACCAGCGGCGCCTGCAGCGCCTCCGCCGCCGCCCGGGCGCGGCCCTCGCTTGCGGTGATTACGTGCACCGGCACCCCGTAAATCGCCCAGGTGGTTGCCGCGAGCCCCAGCGCGTGGCGGCGGTCGGCGGTGGCCGCAATCTCCGCGATGCCGCCGTCGAGCAGGATCAACGCCGCCGCCATCGCGCCTGCCCCCGGCGAGTCCTCCCCTGGAGCGGCGAGCGCCGCACAGTAACGCCCGAAGCATTCGGCGACGAGGGCGGGCTGCAAACCGTCGCGCCGCAGGCGGTAACGCAGCTCGGTCAGGCGCGCCGCCGGCGCTTCGCCGGTCCAGCGCCGCGCATGATGCCCGACATCGGCAGCGAACGCCGTCGGGCCCTCCGCGCGCCGGCGGAAGGCGTTGTGCCACCGGAACCCGATGCCCGCGAGCAGGCGGTCGAAGAACGGCTCGGGCGCATCCTCCCGCTCGGGAAGGGGTCCCGCCATCGCGGGCAGCGCGCCCGGCTCCATCAAACGGTGAGGGCGCGCAGGAAGAGCTGCCGCACCGAGCGCCACGCCTGCTCGGCGATGGTCTCGTTGCCGTGCTCGAAGCGCACGTAGACGCGCTCGCCGAGGCCCGCGGCGCGGACGGCGGGCAGCTCGATCTCGAATTCGAAATGCGTCTGCAGGGACCGGACGTCTCCGCCCCGCCCCGGCAGCGGGCTTATCGCCACTTCTCCGCCCCCCTCCTGCGACAGGGCGACGCTCGGCAGCCGGTCGCTCGCCGCCGGGACCTCGCGCAGCATGCGGGCGGGGATGGTATCCGCGACCTGCTCGACGAGCTTGACGAGCACGCGCTCGGTCCGTGCCCGCACCAGGCCGGCCGACTGCTGGGACACCACGACGCGGGCCGTCAACGCGCTGCCCGGAATCACGTAGGCGAGCAGCTCGCCCTGCTTCACGAACCTTCCCGGCAGATCCCGCGCCGAGCTCACCGCGAACGTGCCGTCGGCCGGGCTGCGCAGGACCAGCTCGCGCGCCCGTTCCCGCGCGCGCTCGAGATCGGCGTTGACCGCCCTCAGCTGCTCATCGAGCTGCTGCGCGCGCACCCGGCGCTCGGTCAGCGCCGCCTGGTAGCGCGCCGTGAGCTCGGTGACCTGCGCTTCCAGCATCCGCAGGCGGGTAGCGAGCGCCGGGTCCTCCGATTCGATCAGCGGATCGCCGCGCCGCACCCGCGATCCCGGCACCGCAATCACGCGCTTCACGAATCCGTCCGCGCCGCCGCGCACCGCCGCCTGCTCGGGAACCCAGATCACGCCCTGCGCGTTGGTCCACGACGGCACCGGCACGAGAAACACCAGCGCGGCAATTGCCAGGAAAATTGCGCCGGTGACGGCCGTCGCCCGCAAGCGGTGTTGCCGCACCCGGGGGCTGGCGGCGATGAAGGACGCGAGCCCGACGATCGGGGGCACGAAGGCGGCCACGACGGCCCAGATCGCGAGCAGCACTCCGATGAAGAGGTACTCGGTCGCGACGAATACCGCGATCGCCAGCATGATGACGATGCGGTAGATGAACGAGCCGATGGCGAAGAACACGAACCACGCCCGCTCCCCCGCCGTGGCAACCGGCGCGGGCACGTCGAGACGCAGCAGCCAGCGCTGCGCCAGGCTGGCGAGGTATTGCTGGGAGCGCTGGCGCAGGTTCGGAATCTCGATCAGGTCCGCCAGAATGTAGTAGCCGTCGAAGCGGAGCAGCGGGTTCGCATTGAAGAGCACGGTCGAGATTCCCGCGATCAGCATCGCGTTGAACAGGACGGCGCGCGGGATCCCCGGTTCCATCCCCAGCCAGAGGTAGAGCGCGAGCGCCGCGATGAACACCTCGACCACCATGCCCGCCGCTCCCACGATCACGCGGCGGCGCTTTTCGGGAAAGGCATTGGCGGCCGAGGCGTCCACGTAGGGCACCGGCATCAGCACCAGCAGCATGATGCCCATCTCGTGCACTTCCCCGCCCCATGCCTTGACCGCGCAGGCGTGCCCGAACTCGTGCAGCGCCTTGATCAGCGGGAACACGAGCCCGATGATGAGCAGGTTCTCCGGCGCCAGCACGCGGTGCGTGATGTCGCGGGTCAGCTCGTCCCAGTGCTGGACCGCGGTGAACGCGCCCCAGCCCACCACCGCGAGCCACACCGCGGCGCCCGCCGGACCGAACAGCGGCCGGTACCACGGCAGCCAGCGCTCGAGCAGCCGGTCCGGGTCGAACAGCGGGATGCGGATGGCGAGCGGCGACAGCCACTTCGCGAGCCGGCCGCGCCCGGCGACGCGATGCGAGCGGCGCAGCAGCTCGTCCACGTCGGGCGTGACCTCGAGCTGCAGGACATCGGCCAGGTGCAGCTGCGCGAGCAGCTGGATGACTTCCTCCTGCCGGGGCGCGCCGTCTCCCAGGCGCCCGGCCGCGGCGTCCCAGATCTGCTGCAGCGTGCGGCGCCCGTCCATGAGACTCACGATGAAGCAGGCGGCCGGGTTGATGCGGTGGGTGCGCCGCGAGATGCGGTCCTCGAGCACGTACCACCGCTCGCCGCGGTACTCGTGCCGGCGGACGCGGGCGTGCGTGCGCAGCCGCGGCTGCAGGCCGGCGACCCGGTACCACAAGGGGCTCAGCAACTGGCCGGCCGTCTTCCCGTCGCTTACGGCGTCCACGCCCACAGCTTGATGCGTATCCAGTTGAGAATCTCGCGCGTCCAGATCGAGACCAGCCGGCGCCGGTCCACTTCGACCTTGGCGACGCCTTCCATCCCGGGGCGCAGCCGCGCGCTCTGGCCGGCCGCCAGCTCGGCCTCGACGCGGAAGAAATTACGCCCCTCTTTGGCGCTGGTGACCGGGGTGATCGTGCGGATGGAAAAGCGGTGCCGGCTGTCCGGCATCGCGGACAGGACCAGCTCGCCCACCTGCCCCACCCGGAGGTCCACGATGTTGCGCTCGTCCACCTGGATCGCCACCCGGTAGGCATCGAGCGTCGCGACCTCGAACAGCACCTGGCCGCGCTCGAGCGGCGCCCCGAGCGCCTGGCTGAAATCACCGCTCACCACGATGCCGTCGAACGGCGCGACGAGCTCCGCCCGGGACAGCTGCTCTTCCGCCAGGGCGAGTTGCGCCTCCACCTGCAGCACCTGCGCGCTCACGATGCTCACCTGCGCGCGGTCGCGCTTCGCCATGGCTTCCCGGTACTGCTTGAGATACTGCTCCCGCTGCGCCTGCAACCGCACCCGCTCGAGCTTGAGATCCCGGTCATCGAGACGCGCGAGCGGCTCGCCGCGCTTGACCACGTCGCCGGCGCGGCGCAGGGCCTCGCGCACATAGCCCGGAAACGGCGCGCTGAGCGCGCGCTGGGTCTCGCCCTCGATCCTTGCGTCGCCGGACACGCGGTAGCTGCCGGTGGCGAAGATTGCGATCAGCAGGAGCAGGCCCAAGGAGATCGCCGCGAGCTTGAACGCGCCGTGGCGCGGCCCGAGCAGCCGGCCGCGCACCTCACGGGCGGAGTCTGCGATGTGCGAGGGGAGGCTGCGCTCCAGCGCGAGCCGCATGGCGAGCAGCGGCCCCAGCATCGCCGCGAGGCTCTCGAGCATCTCGACCCCAGGCGCGTCGAAGCGCAATCCCGGCGCGCGCTCGAGGGTAAGCGCCCCGGCGCGGCGGTCGCCGTCGACGAGGGGCAGCGTCACGACGCCGCCCGCGCCCGAAAGCTGGGCGAGCTCGGCGTGCGCGAACGTCATGGCGAGGCGCCCGTCGCGGTCCGGGGGATAGACGATGGGCTCGCGCTGGTCGAGCGCCTCCGTCATCGCCGCCGCGGTAGCCGTCATGAGATTCGCGTGCCGGTCGAACTGGACGGTGTGCGACATTGCCTCGACCCGCACGCTCCGGCCACGCACGATGCCGAGCGCGACGCGATCGCACCCGAGCTGCGTTGCCATTTCGGTCACCAGCGCCGACAGGGCGTTCGCGAGCGACGGCCGCTCCAGGAAAACGGCGAGGAGCTGCATGACGAGCTTGACGCGCTGCCGCGACGCCTCCTTGGGGTCGGCGTAGCGCCGCAGCAGCACTTCGAGCCAGCCCGCGCCCCACTGCAGCTGGCGCATGGCGGATTGCAGCTGCGCCTCGTCGCGCCAGGTAATGTCCAGGCCGACGACGCCCCGCGCCTGCCCGTCGAGCCGGATGAGGTAGGCGAGCTGGTAGTCGGGACGGTCGGGAAGCTGCGCCGGCGGCCCACCCCCATCGCGCGGCTGGACCAGTCCGCGCCCTTCGCGCAGTGCGCGCTCGGTGATCCCCGCGAAGCGGGAGCGGTCGCGCCGCCCCTCGGGCCAGAAGGCGAGCGGGGCGAAGCTCTCCGTTCCGGGCTTCTGCAGCACCACCACCGCGTCGTTGACCCGGGCGATGGCGTGGCACTGAAGCGCGAGCCAGCTCTGGCAGAACTCCTCGGGACTCGCGGCGGCGCCGAACTGCCGCCACGCGGCGTCGAGCTCGGTGCGCTGGGCCTCCGCGAGCTCCGTGGCACCGGGGATGCTGCGGAATTCGGGATTGGCGTTCACGGGACGCGCGCCCCGATCACCGGGTCAGTCCGTGACGGCGACCCGGCGCACGGCAAGCTCACGCCTTGGCGGTGGGCCCTTCGACGTTGAGGGCGCCAAAACGCTTCTCGTATTCTTTGACTACGCCATCGAGCAGCACCGTGAGGCGCTTCGCGGCGTACGGGCTGATGATGATGCGATCGGTCAACTGGATCGTCACCTCTTTCTGGCCGCGATTCCAGGCCTGGTTGATGC
>JBOIEM010000023.1:0-7529 GCA_050741115.1 Burkholderiales bacterium | reverse complement strand
CCCAAACGAGCCGGAGCGTTGATCGCTTCCAGATTCAGAAGGAAAGCACTGTGGTCATGCTGCTTCAGGCCTTTGTCATAGAGATCCTTGAACACGTCCCTGACCATTTCCACGATCGGCAGCTTTATGTTGAGGTCGGCTGCCGTTTCGAGAACCGTGTTGAGATCCTTGACGAAATTGCGAATCGGTGCGCCCGGGCGAAAGTCTCGCTTGATCATGCGGCGACCATGTTCCTGCAGGACGCGGCTGTCGGCGTGACCGCCTGACAAAGCCTCGGGAATCTGCGCCGGATCGGCGCCGCCCGCGCTTGCCAGCAGCAGCGCCTGCGCCACGCCGGAGATATTCACCGCCACCATGATCTGATTGGCGAGCTTTGCCATCTGTCCGCTTCCGGCTGGCCCGATATAGCTTGCTCGCCCCATCGGCTTGAAGATGCCCGCGGCTTCAGCGCGCTCGAAATCCTTTTTCTCACCTCCGACCATGATGGCGAGCGATCCCTCGGCGGCGCCACGGCTTCCTCCCGATACCGGCGCGTCGAGGTGACCAACCCCTCTTTCCTTCAGCAGCCTCGCGTGCTCCTGCGCCATCTTAGGGGGGATCGACGCCATATCGATGAAAACGGCGCCGCGCTTCATGTGTTCCGAAGCGCCGCTGTCGAAGAACACCTCGCGCACCACCGGCCCGCTGTCGAGAATGGAAAGAATGTAATCGGCTCCCTTGACCGCCTCGGCGGGAGACCTGGCGATGGAGCCCCCCGCCGCCAGGACTGGCGCTCCCTTGCTCGAGGTGCGGTTCCATCCCACGACATCGAACCCGGCGCGCACGAGATTGACGGCCATGGGTGCGCCCATGATTCCCAGGCCAAGAAAGGCAACAGAGGCCATTACCAGTCTCCTGAACTGTTACTGGTCACCGGTCACCGCAGTATGAAGGGATTCGGCACCTCGGTGGCGGTGGAGATCCAGACGCTCTTCACCTGCATGTAGTCCTTGATCATCTCCTGCCCGCTCTCGCGCCCGAGGCCGCTCCTCTTGTAGCCGCCGAAGGGGGAGAGGTAGGACACCGCGCGGTAGGTGTTGACCCACACCGTGCCGGCTTGCAGCCTCTCGGCCATCGTGACCGCGCGGCGCAGGTTCTGCGTCCATACCCCGGCGGCAAGTCCGTAGACGACATCATTGCCGACCGCGACCGCCTCCTCCTCGTCCTGGAACGGGATCACGGCGAGCACCGGGCCGAACACCTCTTCCTGCGCAATGCGCATCGAATTCCTCACGCCGGTGAAGATGGTGGGCTCGACGAACCAGCCCTCGCCGCATTCCGGGCGCGTCGCCTTGGCTCCGCCCAGCACCGGCCTTGCCCCTTCGCCCCGGGCGATGTCGATGTAGTCGAGGATCTTCTTGAACTGCGGCGGGTTGGTGACGGGGCCGACCTGGGTCTCGAGATTCATCGGGTTGCCCATCTTCGCGGTCTTCGCGAAGGCGACCAGCTTTTCCACAAACTGATCGTGGATGCTTTGCTGCACCAGCAGGCGCGAGCCGGCGATGCAGGTCTGCCCGGTGGCCGCAAAGATGCCCGAGACCACGCCCTTGATCGCGTTCTCCAGATGCGCATCGTCGAACACGATGTTGGGCGACTTGCCGCCGAGCTCCATGCTGACCCGCTTCAATCCCCTGGCCGCGGTCTGGTAGATGAGCGTGCCGGTCCGGTCCGAGCCGGTGAAAGCGACCTTCGCGACCAGGGGATGCTCGACGAGCGGCATGCCGACGTCCGGCCCGTATCCGGTCACGACGTTCACGACGCCCGGCGGAAATCCGGCGTGCTCGATCAGCTTCATGAATTCCAGCACCGAGGCCGAGGTGAACTCGGATGGCTTGAGCACCACCGTGTTGCCGGCCGCGAGCGCCGGCGCGAGCTTCCACGCCGTGAGGAGCAGGGGAGAATTCCAGGGCGTGATCGCGGCAACCACGCCGAGGGGCTCGTAGCGCGTGTAGTTGAGCATGTCGGGCTTGTCGGTGGGAATGACGTGCCCCTCGATCTTGTCCGCCAGCCCGCCGTAGTAGTAATACCACTGCGCCATGTAGGCGGTCTGCGCGCTCATCTCGGCGTAGAGCTTGCCGTTGTCGCGCACCTCGATTTCCGCAAGGAACTTCGATTTCTCGCCGATCAGGTCGCCGAGCTTGCGCAACAGTGCGCCGCGCTTCGAGGCGTTGAGCCCGGGCCACTCGCCGGTGGTAAACGCCCGGTGCGCGGCGCGCACGGCCCGGTCCGCATCCTGCGCGCCGCCCCGGGGAATCAGCGCCCACGGCTTGCCGGTGAACGGGTTGTCGCTCGGGAAGGTTTCACCGGAAATGGCATCGACCCATTCGCCGCCGATGAACATCCGGTAGCGGGCGAGCGTGCTGGTCGGGGTGTCCATGGCGGAATCACTCAAAAGCTCTCGCCCCGAGCAGCGCCTGGCGAAAGCGATTCTTGAGCGCCGGGCCTTCGCGAATCGGCAACACCATCGGCGCGGCCTGCGTCGTCACCTTGACCGCAGCGAACATCGGCCCTGCGTTTCGGTGGAGGCGCGGGATCCAGGTCTTCAACTGCGATGCGGTGTAGATCGTGCCGGCGGTGCGGAAGCCGGCCGCCTTCGCCATGCCCGCGAGATCGACACCGAAGCGCGTGTGGGTGTCCTGCATGCCGGTCTCGCCGTAGCGTTCGTTGTCGATCACGATGATCGCCAGGTTGCGCGGCTGCTGCACGGCGATCGTTGCCAGGGAACCGAGGCCCATGAGCAGCTCGCCGTCGCCCGTGATGACCAGCACGCGCCGCTTCGGCTGCGCGAGCGCGAGCCCGAGGCCGATCATCGCCGCGCCGCCCATGCCGCCCCAGGTGTAGAAGTTGAGGGCGTGGTCACCCGCCGCGGCCGTATCCCACGTCGGCGCGCCGAGCCCGGCCACGACCAGCGCATCGCCGCGATGGTTCAGGATTTCCGCCGCAACCCGGCGCCGGTCCAGTACCGGTTGATTGCGCGTTGCCATCACTTATCACCCATCACTCGTCACTTGAAATGCTTGGCGCCGACGACGCGCTGCGAGATCAGGACCGCGACCAGGCGGCAGGTGTTGAATGCCAGCCGTGCCGCGGCGGCCACGGTTTCACCGACTTCGGCGGCGCGATCCACTGTTTGCACGACCGCGCCTATCGCCGCGAGTGACGGCGCCGTGGCCTGAGACATGGGCACCTGCCATGGGTTGAACTCTCCCCAATGGCCGCGCATCGTGACCAGGGCGAGCAACGGCACGCGGCACTCGTTCGCCATGCCAAGCATGTTGACGCAGTTGCCCGCGCCGCTCGATTGCATGAGCAGCACGCTCCGCTCGCCGCCGAGCCAGGCGCCGACGGCGAGCGCGACGCCCTCCTCCTCGGTCGTGAGCGGGACCGCGCGCATGCTTCTGTCGGCCCGCACGAGGTCGATCAGCCGGGCATGCCCGGAATCCGGGACATATCCGACCTGGCGCACGTTCATGTCGCGGAGGACGCGGTGGATGGCGTCGGGCCACGGGATCGAAGAGCGTGACTCGAGACTCGTGACTCGTGATTCGACTTTTTTCTGCACGGTGCTACCTCGTATGGCGAATCCGGTCCTGCGCCGGCTGGAGATCGCTGCCGTCCAGAATCTCGGCAGTTTCGACGCGCCGCCCTTCGCGGGCGGAGCGGATGCCCGCCAGCAGGACGGCGAGGGAAGCCGTCCCTTTCTCGCCGTCCATCTCCGGCGCGCCCTTGCCGCGCACGGCGTCGGCGAACTCCTCGAGCTCCTCGACGACGGTGTCGTTCTTCGCGCACGGCACCGGGTTCGCGGTTTGGGTGCCGCGCATCAGATAGCGCAGGCCGTTGTGCAGGTCGTAGTATGCGGTCGCTTCCTTGCCGTAAACGTTCATCAGGTAGTACTCCGAGGCGGACGCGTAGCACGCATTGAGCGTGGAAAGCGCGCCATTTTCGTGCTCCAGTATGAGGCTCGCGATATCCGGGTTCTCGCCGGGCAGGACGAGCTGCGCCAGGCTGCCGCGCACCGCCTTGATCGGGCCCATCAGGTACTCGAGCACGTCCGTGTAGTGGATGCCGATCTGCAGCATGACGCCGCCGGGCATTCCCTCCGCCGTATAGCGCCACGAGCCGGGCTGAAACTGCCCGAGCCGGTCGCGGCTGATGTTGGCCTCGGCATTGACGAGCTTCCCGAAGACGCCCTCGCCGATTCTCTCGCGGATCCAGCGGAAGTGGCTCTCCTTGCGCCGCTGGTAGCCCAGCGCGAGCACGACACCGGCGTTGCGGCACGCTGCGGTCAGGGCGCGGGCGTCGGCGATCGTGTTGGCGATCGGCTTGTCGAGGAAGACGTGCTTCCCGGCCTCGGCCGCCGCGCGGGTCGTTTCCGCATGCACGTTGTTCGGGGTGGTGTTGACGATCGCCTCGATGCTCCGGTCCTTCAGGATCGCCTCGTGGGTCGGCGCCGCGACGCAGCCGTACTTCTTCGCGAACGCCTGTCGCTTCTCGCTCGAGCGCGTGTAGCAGGACGCGATCTCGAACTTTCCCGACCGCTTCATGGCATCGGCGAGGACATCCGACCACCAGCCCAGACCGATGCATGCGACCCGCAGTGGATTATCAGCCATTGATGGTTCTTCCCGCGGAGGCGGGGTTCCAGGTAATCACGAGTCACCCGTCACGCTTTATCAATCTTGTAGGTGGCACCGATCGACTCCACCGCCTCGCGCGCGAGCTGGTCATCGAGCTCCCAGGTCGCGCCGGAGACGCCGATGCCGCCCACGCATTCGCCCTCGAAGATGACCGGGTAGCCGCCTTCCATCGCAGTCCAGCGCTCGGCGCCCGCCGCGAGCGCGAGCCCCAGGGCGTGCATCGTGTCGAGCGTCTGTCCGGCCGCGCCCCGGGACGTCGTCGGCCGCTTGTTCGACGCGGCGCATACCGCCTTCGTGGTGGAGGAGTGCACGGTATGGAAGCGGCCGCCGTCCATGCGCTGGATCAGGAGCGGGTGGCCGCCGGCGTCGACGATGGCGACTGCGACCGCGTGACCTGCTTTTTCCGCGCTCGCGATCGCCGTGTCCATCATCTTCCTCGCGCCGGCGAGCGTGAGACGCTTGCTGTGGGTGACGTACATCGGGCTTCCCTCTGTTCGAAAACGCCGCGGGCCGCTTGGGGCGGGCGTCGTATAATCAGCCGTATTTTCCATCATTCCTGGGGCGCGTCAATGAAGCCCGTACCCGGCGAAGACGACTACGGGGAATTGCGCGAGGGCGTGCGCGTGCTGTGCCGCCCGTTCGACGGCGCGTACTGGCAGAAAGTGGACGAGGCGCGCGGCTACCCCGAGGCATTCGTCGCGGCGCTCACGAAGGCGGGCTGGCTTTCCGCGCTGATACCCGAGCAGTACGGCGGCTCCGGTCTCTCGATGAGCGAGGCCTCCGTCATCATGGAGGAAATCAACCGCTCGGGCGGCAACTCCGGCGCCTGCCACGGCCAGATGTACAACATGGGCACCCTGCTGCGGCACGGCTCGGAGCCGCAGAAGCGTCAGTACCTGCCGAAAATCGCGAGCGGCGAGTTGAGGCTGCAGTCGATGGCGGTGACCGAACCGACGGCAGGCACCGATACCACGAACATCAAGACCGTGGCGGTGAAGAAGGGCGATCGCTACGTGGTCAGCGGCCAGAAGGTTTGGACTTCGCGCGTTCAGCACTCGGAGCTGATGATCCTGCTTGCCCGCACCGCCCCGGTCGAGCCGGCGAGGAAGAAATCCGAAGGCATGTCCATCTTCATCGTCGACCTGCGGGCTGCGGTGAAGAAGGGCATGACGGTGAAGCCGATCCGCAACATGGTGAATCACGAGACCAACGAGCTGTTTTTCGACCAGCTCGAGATTCCGGCGGAGAACCTGATCGGAGAGGAAGGGCAGGGCTTCAAGTACATCCTCGACGGGCTCAACGCCGAGCGCATCCTGATCGCCGCCGAGTGCATCGGCGACGGGTACTGGTTCACCGACCGGGCGACGAAGTACGCGAAGGAGCGCGTCGTGTTCGACCGCCCCATCGGCAAGAACCAGGGCATCCAGTTCCCGATCGCGCGCGCCTACGTGAACGTGCAGGCGGCAGACCTGATGCGCTTCAAGGCGGCGGCCCTGTTCGATGCGGGCAAGCCGTGCGGAGCGGAGGCGAACATGGCGAAGCTGCTGGGAGCGGACGCTTCGTGGGAGGCGGCGAACGTTTGCCTGCAGACCCACGGCGGCTTCGGGTTCGCGGCGGAGTACGACGTCGAGCGCAAGTTCCGCGAGACGCGGCTCTACCAGGTCGCGCCGATCTCCACGAATTTGATCCTGTCGTATATCGGGGAACACGTGCTCGGCATGCCGCGGTCGTTTTAGCGCTGAGTAATGGGTGACGAGTGACGGAAAAACTTCCGCTTGATGGAATAACGGTCATATCGCTGGAGCAGGCGGTGGCGGCGCCGTTCGCCACGCGCCACCTCGCCGACCTCGGCGCGCGCGTGATCAAGATCGAGCGGCCGCAGGTCGGGGACTTTGCGCGCGACTACGACCAGACGGTGAACGGCCTGTCCTCGCACTTCGTATGGCTCAACCGCTCCAAGGAGAGCCTCGCCCTCGACGTGAAGCACGCGCGCGCGAAGGACATCCTCGACCGGCTGATCGAGCGCGCCGACGTGTTCATCCAGAACCTCGCACCCGGCGCCGCCGGGCGCCTCGGCCTCACCGCCGATGACCTGTTGTCGCGGCATCCGCGGCTCATCGTGTGCGACATCTCGGGCTACGGGGACAGCGGCCCGTATGCCAGCAAGAAGGCGTACGACCTGCTGGTCCAGAGCGAGGCGGGCATGCTGTCGGTTACCGGCACGCCGGAGACTCCGAGCAAGGTCGGCGTCTCGATCGCGGACATCGCCACCGGCATGTACGCGTACTCGGGAATACTCACCGCGCTCTTGCGGCGCGAAAAGACCGGCAACGGCGGGCGGATCGAGGTCACCATGCTGGAAGCGCTGGGCGAGTGGATGGGTTATCCGCTCTATTACACGCACTTCAGCGGCGCGGCGCCTCCTCGCACCGGCCCGGATCACGCAACGATCGTTCCCTACGGGCGCTATCTCACCGGCGACGGCAAGAGCGTCATGCTCGGCGTGCAGAACGAGCGCGAGTGGGCGAGCTTTTGCGACAAGGTCCTCGGCCAGCCCGCGCTCGCCGCCGATTCCCGCTACGACACCAACTTCAAGCGCAACCAGCGCCGCGCGGAAGTCGCCGAAATCATCGACAAGATGTTCTCGACCCTGACGACGGAGCAGCTGGTGGAAAAGCTCGACGCGGCGGGTATCGCCAACGCGCACATCAACTCACCCGAGGAGGTGTGGAACCACGCGCAGTTCAAGGCACGGGATCGCTGGCGCGAGATGGGCTCTCCCAAGGGGGAGCTGCCGACACTGCTGCCGCCGGCGACGCACGACAGCTTCGAAGCGCGCATCGGCGCGGTTCC
>JBOIEM010000022.1:0-5511 GCA_050741115.1 Burkholderiales bacterium | reverse complement strand
GCCTCGAACAGCACCGGCGCCTGCGCCGTCGCGATCTTGCGCGCGCCGAGGCGGCGCACGGCGCGCTCGCCGGCGCGGCGCCCCACGCTTGCGGTGTCGGGCAGGTCGGCGGCATCGCGGCTCGTCTCATACCAGTCGTCGCGCTGCATCTCGTCGTTCTTTCCCGCAATGAGCGCGCACCACACGCCATGGCGCGAGCCCGGAAATCCATCCAGGAACCCGAGCGAGTTGCCGTAGATGAAATGCGAGCCCTGCGTGGAGACCGCGGCGCCTTCCGAGTTGGTGAGGCGCTTGTCCACCGCGAAGCCGGCGGCCTCGCAGGCCTGCGCAAGCTCGATCGCGCGTTCCACCGGCAGGTCCCGCGGATGCCAAAGGTCGAGATCGGGGACCTCGCGCGCGAGCATCTCCTCGTCCGCGAGTCCGGCGCAATCGTCTGCCGCCGTGAAGCGCGCGATCGAGAGGGCGGCATCCACGGTGTCGCGCACTGCCTGCGGCGTGAAATCGGTGGTGCTGGCGTGACCCCTTTGCTTGCCGAGATAGACGGTGACGCCGATGCCCTTGTCGCGGTTGTATTCGATAGTTTCAACCTCGCTCCGCCGCACCGTCACCGTCTGGCCCACGCCTTCGCTCACCTCCGTCTCGGCGGCGCTCGCACCGCGCTGCGCGGCGTAATCGAGCACCTCCCGCGCGAGCTGCCGCAGCCGGTCGGCGCTGTAGGAAAAATGCGAGTCGGGCATCGGCGTCTTTAAATGGAACTGAATGGATGAGGGGGCGATATCATAGCAGCTTGCCCATGCGCGGTGACGAGTGACGCGTGACGACTGACGAGGGAAAGCCGAGCAAGACGCAACGCAAGCGGGAAGTACACGAGCTGCAGGCGCTGGGCGAAGCGCTGGTGGCGTTGAACGCGGAGCAGCTTGCGCGAATCGAGCTGCCTGAGCGGCTGCGTGACGCGGTGATGGAGGCGCGGCGCATCACCGCGTTCGAGGCGAAGCGCCGCCAGCTCCAGTACATCGGCAAGCTCATGCGCGGCGTCGAGGCCGGGCCGATCCGCGCGGCGCTCGACGCGGCGCTCGCGCAATCGCGCAGCGAGGCCGCCGCGCACAGGCATATCGAGGGCTGGCGCGGGCGGCTGCTGGCCGATCCCGGCGCGCTCAAGGAGCTGCTCGCGGAATACCCGTCGGTGGATGCCCGGCGGCTGCGCGCGCTCACGCTCGCCGCCGTGCGCGAGCGCGCCGAGGGCCGCCCGCCACGCGCTTTTCACGAGCTCTTTCAGGCGCTTCGCGCCCTGATAGGCAGAAGCGTGAGCGGTGACTAGTTCGCTATACTTCGCGCATGGCGACGGAGGAATTGATAGTCGGTCTGGTATCGATCAGCGACCGTGCTTCGCAGGGCGTCTACCAGGACGAGGGCCTGCCCGCCCTCGAGGAATGGCTGGGAAAAGCCGTCGCCTCGCCGCCCGTGCGCATCGTGAAGAGGTTGATCCCGGACGAGCGGCCGGCGATCGAGGCGACGTTGAAGGAGCTGGTGGACCGGGACGGCTGCCACCTCGTTCTCACCACTGGCGGCACTGGCCCCGCCCCGCGCGATGTGACCCCCGAAGCGACCCTCGCCGTTGCCGACAGGGTGATGCCGGGATTCGGCGAGCAGATGCGGCAGGTGAGCCTCAGGTTCGTGCCGACCGCGATCCTCTCGCGGCAGGTCGGCGTGGTCCGCAAGCAGGCGCTGATCCTGAATCTTCCCGGCCAGCCGAAGGCGATCAAAGAGACGCTCGAGGGCGTCAAGGACGAGGGCGGCAAGACGGTCGTCAACGGCATCTTCGCCGCGGTGCCCTACTGCATCGACCTCATCGGCGGGCCCTACATCGAGACCGACGAGGCGGTCGTCAAGGCGTTCCGGCCGAAGTCCGCCATCCGGCCCAGGAAAGCGTGAACACGCTCTGCCGCTCATGCCAGAACTGCTGGATTCAATCGAAATCGAGACGGGTAAGAGCCCCTCCGCATCGGTGATCTGGATGCACGGCCTTGGCGCCGACGGCAACGACTTCGTGCCGATCGTGAACGAGCTCGACCTCGACCGGACGCCGGCGATCCGCTTCCTGTTCCCCCACGCGCCGATGCGGCCGGTGACGA
The DNA here is from genome assembly GCA_050741115.1 of Burkholderiales bacterium. Lineage (GTDB taxonomy): Bacteria > Pseudomonadota > Gammaproteobacteria > Burkholderiales > SG8-41 > SG8-41. The sequence goes on along the minus strand of JBOIEM010000022.1, from coordinate 3,379 downwards.
TCAACAACGGCTTGGTCATGCGCGCCTGGTTCGATGTCTCCCTCGGCGATCTGGAGGGCCAGTCCCGGCGCGCCGACGAGCGGGGCGTGCGCGAATCGCAGGCGCAAATCGCCGCCCTGATCGAGCGCGAGGCGAAGCGCGGCGTCGAGCCGGAGCACATCGTGCTTGCAGGCTTCTCGCAGGGAGGCGCGATCGCGCTCCAGGCCGGGCTGCGTTATCCGCGGCGGCTGGCGGGAGTGATGGCTCTTTCCACCTATCTTCCGCTCGCCGACACCCTCGCAAGGGAAGCCACGCCCGCCAACAAGGCAACGCCCATATTCATGGCGCACGGCATCTACGACCCGCTCATACCGCTTGCGATGGGCGCCGGCTCGATGACGCTGCTGACCGGGTTCGGCTACACCCTCGAGTGGCGGCAATACCCCATGCCGCACTCGGTGTGCCCGCAGGAGATCGAGGACATCGGGGCGTGGCTGCGCAAGGTCCTGAGGGCGTGACCGGCCCGCTCGCCGGTGTGCGCATCATCGACCTCACCACGGTGGTGATGGGCCCGTTCGCGACCCAGATCCTCGCCGATCTCGGGGCGGATGTCGTCAAGGTCGAGCCTCCCGAGGGCGACGTGTTGCGCCACATCGCGCCCATGCGCCACCCCGGCATGGGGCACATCTTCCTCCACCATAACCGCAACAAGCGCTCCCTCGTGCTCGACCTCAAGCAGCCGGCAGGGCGGGACGCGCTGCTGCGGCTCGCCCGGGACGGTGATGTCGTGATCTACAACGTGCGCCCGCAGGCGATGCGCCGGCTGCGCCTCGGCTACGACGACGTGGCCGCCGTCAACCCGCGCATCATCTACGTCGGCGCCTATGGCTACGGCGAGAGCGGGCGCTACGCCGGACAGCCCGCCTACGACGACCTCATCCAGGGCATGGCGGCGCTGCCCTCGATCTTCGCGGACGCGGGCGCGGACCGGCCGCGCTACGTGCCGACCGCGATCGCCGACCGCGTCACCGGCCTCGCCGCGGTCAACGCCGTGACGGCGGCGCTTTTCTGCCGCGAACGCACCGGCCAGGGACAGGCCGTCGAGGTGCCGATGTTCGAGACGCTTGCCCACATGGTGCTCGCCGACCACATGGCCGGGCGCACGTTCGAGCCGCCGATGGCGCCGTTCCGCTACGAGCGCATGCTGGCGCCGCATCGCGTGCCGTACGCGACGAAAGACGGCTACCTGTGCGTCCTGATCTACAACGACAAGCACTGGCGCAGCTTCTTCAGCCTGATCGGGCGCGAGGAGATGTTCGAGTCCGACCCGCGCTTCGGAAGCCAAGAGGCGCGCTCCCGCAACATCGGCGAGGTCTACGCGTTCGTCGCCGGGGAGATGGCGCAACGCACCAGCGCGGAATGGCTGCGGCTGCTGAACCAAGCCGATATCCCGGTGGCTCCGCTCAATGCGATCGAGGACGTTCTCGCCGATCCACACCTCGGGGAATCCGGCTTCTTCGTGATGACCGAGCACCCGACCGAAGGCCGGCTGCGCATGATGGCCGCCCCGGGGACCTGGTCGCGAGCGTCACGGGGGCCGCTACGCCCCGCGCCGCGCCTCGGCGAGCACGGCGTCGAGATCCTGCGCGAAGCGGGTTATTCGGACCCCGAAATCAAAGCGATGATCGCGAGCGGCGTGACCCGAGTGCCTTGAGCCGATCTCAACCATAGGCTCATGATTCATGCGCTGTGCTGCATGATCTTGAACCGGACCCAGTCGAAATCCTCGCCGCCCTCGACCAGGCCGACCGGCGTCAGCCGGTAGGTTTTCTCGCTCGTCATCATGTCAAGGCTGTCGCGACCGTTGAACCGGCCGCTGCGCATGACGATGCCCACCTCGCCGCGGGCGTCGGGCCCGGTGGGAAGCAGGATCGCCCGCTCCGCGTCGCGATCCGAGGCCGTGAAGGACAGCGTCTGGGCGAGCGAGAGACTGACCGGAACCGCGGTCCTCGTCAGAACCTGGATCCCGACATGCCGCTGCTGCTGCTCGTCGCGCACGATGCGGCGGATCAATCCGATGCCCCAGGCGCGCGATGTCTCGCTCTGCAATCCGACCAGCGTGCCGACCCTGATCCAGTCGCTCTTCACCGTGGGGATGACGGCGCCATATCCGCCATCGCTCACGTCTTCCACGATCCAGCTCTCCCCGGAACCCCCGGGCCGGCCCAGGCTGAAGTCGAGCGTGTCGTCGCCGGATGGGTCGAGCGCCTTGAGGACATCCTTCAGCCCCGGCACCACCGTGATCCGGCCGGCGGAGGGGCGCCGCTCCGAGGTGCGCGCCGGCGGCTGCTCCGACCAGTACTGGGCAAGATGCCGGAACGTGCCGACGAGGTCGTCCTTGCCGTAGTTGCCACCGAGATTGACGCCCTGCGGCATCACGCCCGACTGCTGGACTTTCCCGATCAGCTGATTCAGAAGCACCAGCCCCCTGCCTGCGCCGAAAAAACGCAGCGTGGAGTTGGGCTCCACCCCCTTGAACAGCCGTACCGCCGGGCCGGGTGACGCCAGATCGACGTAATGGGTGCAGCCGTCCGGTTTGCCCGAAATCCGGAACGTGCCCGCAAGGTACGCCGCCATCCGGTCGGCGATCTCCTGGCGCAGCGGCGGCAGACCCTCGGGCGAGGAAGCGGACAACATCATCGCCGTGAGAAACTCGCGCCTGACGGTGCTCTCGCCCTGGGCGCCGGGGTAGAGCGCGATCGCGCCGTCGGCAAACCCCCTCTGCTCGGCGATCGCGTAGGCCTGCGCGAGCTCCGCCCAGATGCGCCGTTCGACCGGGCCGTAGCGCAGCAATCTCCACTTGAGCTGGAACGTGAGCGCCCGGATGACGCGGGCGACGATCACCGGCAGGCTCTTCCGGATGAGGGTCATGCCGGTCAGCCCGTCGTCGTACTGCTTGGCGCAGTGCAGGTAGCCGTCGCCGAGCTGCCGCCACACGCCGAAGATCGCATTCCACAGCCGGTTCTCCTGGAACTTCATCTGGCGGGGCATCGACAGGTAGTCCCGCGAGAGCTTGCGAACGTGGCTCCTTGCCGCCCCGTCGAGGAGGTCGATGTTCTCGAACCGCTGATTGAGCTTGAACTCCCCCGTTTGATTGATCGATTCGAGCCAGTAGGTGATTTCCTCGAGCGCCTTGGGAGGATCGTTCGACGGCAGCGCGTCGATCAGCTCGCGCGCCCGCTTCGCATCCGCCATGGGGTGATCGACCTTCCCCCCGAGCCAACCGATTGCCATGCGCTTACCTAAGAGCCCCTAACACAATGAAACACGCGTGCGTTGCTGCCAGAATCGGTGATGACGCGAAGCGAGGTGCAGCCAATATTTCGATATTGGCAAGCCG
>JBOIEM010000021.1:0-20143 GCA_050741115.1 Burkholderiales bacterium | reverse complement strand
GGGCAGCGTCGTCGGCAGCTGCGGGCAGGCGATGATCTCGCCGCGCACGACCGGGATGAACGGTCCGGTCCCGCGCGTGTCCGAGCAGTGCCGGAAGCCGAGCCGTTGCGCGTAGCGGAACGCGTAGCGGTTCATCCGCCATCCGGGCGCTCCGTGCGTCAACGCGGCGGTGCCGAATATCTCCTCGTAGCGCTCGCGGGCCTGGTGCATGGCGGCCGCCGTCCACGCCTCGCCGGCGGTGGCGATCCGCTTCAGCCAGCGTACTCGGTCGTATGCGAGGATGCCGGCCTCATGTCCTTCCGCTTCTACCGAGCGCATCGCATCGGCGCCGCGCTCGCCGATGTCGGCACCGGGCAGCAGCGTGCCCGAAACGAGCGCGGCAGGTCCGTAGCATCTCAGCCGCCGCACGCGCGGCAGGCTGCCGAGCGCGCGCCCGGTGTGGTCGGGGCCGAGGCTGAAGAGGAACGTTCCCCCCGCGTGCGCCTCCTTGAGCGCGGCGGCGAGCCGCGGCACCGCTTTGCGCGTGCCGCGCAGCGTGGCGACTTCGATGCGCAGGCCGAGTTTCACGAAGTTTTTTCTGCGTCCAGGCAGCGGCGGGCGAGGGCCGCAAACGCGGCCTCGTCCGCGCCTGCGAGCGCGAGCTTCAGCGCCCGCGGGAGCGCAGTGTAATGCTTGCCGGTGGAGCGGACGTAGGCCGGGTCGTAGTGCCGCGCGAGCAGCTCGACGATCAGCTTGTCCCAGCGCCGCGCAGCCGCGAGCTCCTTCCACTTTCCGATGACCGCGTGACCGTGCAGCGGCAGGAGAAGCTCCAGGCGCCGGGCGAGCGCCTCGGTCTCGCCGAGAAAGTGCGCGTACTCGCGCTTGAGAAGCTCGACTCGCGCCGCGTCCGGCGCTTCCAGCAGGATGCACTCGGCCGTCCACATGGCCTTGATCAGCGCCTCGGGCACCCGCAGCACGCCGATCCTTCTGCTCTCGGCTTCGAGGTAAACGGGCCGCTTGCGGTCGAAGCCGCGCAGCGCCGACCACACCCGGCTTTCGAACATCTTCTGCGTCGGCTGCGGGAAGTCCGGCAGCTCCCCGAGCACCGAGCCACGGTGCGCGGCCAGCCCCTCCAAGTCGAGCATCTGCCCGCCCGCGTCCCGTATTGCGGCGAGCAGGCGGCTCTTTCCGCTGCCGGTCAGGCCGCACACGACGCGCAGCCGCAACGCCCGCGGCAGGCGCTCGAGGCCCGCAACCACCGCCCTGCGGTAGGCGCGGTAGCCGCCGTCGAGCCGGCCGACCCGCCAACCGACCTGGTGCAACACGTGCGCGAACGCGTCGCTGCGGCCGCCACCGCGCCAGCAATAGACCAGCGGCCGCCACTCGCGCGGCCGGTCGAGGAAGCGCTCGTTCAGGTGCCGAGCGATATTGGCGCTCACCAGCGCGGCGCCGATCTTTTTCGCCTCGAACGCGGAGCGCTGCTTGTAGATCGTCCCGACGCGCGCGCGCTCGGCATCGTCGAGAACGGGGCAATTCACCGCGCCGGGAATGTGGTCCTCGGCGAATTCATCGCCGGAGCGAACGTCGATGACCTCGTCAAATTCGGGCAGTTGTGCTACGGTTGCCCTCGCCGGTCCTCGCACGGGAATCCTTTTTTTGCGCGCACCGGCCGATAGTTTACGGGAAATCATGAACAAGCCCACGGAAGGCGCAGCGATCCGGCTGACCCAGCTCGCGCACGGCGGCGGCTGAGGCTGCAAGCTCACGCCAGCGTTGCTGAGCGAAGTGCTTGCGGGAACGCCGCTGGGAAGAGCGTGGCCGAATCTCCTGGTCGGCAACGAGACCAGCGACGATGCCGCGGTGTACCGGCTGAACGAGTCGCAGGCCCTGGTCGCGACCACGGACTTCTTTGCGCCGATCGTGGACGACCCCTACGATTTCGGGCGCATCGCCGCGACCAACGCGATCTCGGACATCTACGCGATGGGCGCGCGCCCCATCCTGGCGCTGGCGCTGCTCGGCGTGCCGCTCGGGAAGCTTCCAACGTGGGCGGTGCAGCGCATCGTCGCCGGCGGCCACGACGTGTGCGAACAGGTGGGCGTGCCGATCGCCGGCGGGCATTCGATCGATTCGCCCGAGCCGCTCTACGGGCTGGTGGCGCTGGGATTGATCGATCCCGCCAAGGTCAAGCGCAACGACCGCGCTCGCGCGGGTGACGTCCTGATTCTCGGCAAGGGGCTCGGCATCGGCGTGCTGGGCGCCGCGCTCAAGAAGGGCGAGCTGAAGGACAAGTCCTATCGCCAGATGCTGGAGTCCGCGACCCAGCTCAACACCCCGGGGCTCAAGTTCGCCGAGATGGCGGGGGTGCACGCGCTGACCGATGTCACCGGCTACGGACTGCTCGGCCATCTGCTCGAAATCTGCCGTGGCTCGAACCTCCAGGCGCGAATCGACTTCGACCGCGTGCCGATCCTGTCGGCGGCGCGCCAGCTGGTGGAGGCGGGCTATGCGACCGGCGCCTCGGACCGCAACTGGGCCAGCTGCCAGGACGCGGTGCAGCTGCCGACCGGGTGGCCGCAGTGGCGCCGCAAGATCCTGACCGACCCCCAGACGAGCGGCGGTCTGCTCGTCGCGTGCGATACCGCAACTGCGTCCTCCGTGCTGGGAGTTTTCAGGAGCGAGGGCTTCGCGCACGCGGCGCAGATCGGCGCGCTCGGTGCCGGCGCGCCGCGGATCGTCGTCACTTGAGCAGCGGCCGCAGTTCCTTCCACACCGTCTCGAGCATCAGGGGCTGCGCCGCGGCGGTCGGATGGATGCCGTCGTCCTGAAACAGCTTTCGGTTCTCGGAAAAACCGTCCAGCAGGAACGGCACCAGCGGCAGCTTCCGGCTGCGCGCCACCGCGCGGAACACTTCCTGGAACTTCTCCGTGTACTCCATGCCATAGTTCGGTGGCAGGCGGATTCCGACCAGGAGCACGCGCGCCTGGGCGCGCCGGCAGTCATCGCTGATCGCCTCGAGGTTGCGGCGGATCGACTCCGGGGGCGTTCCCCGCAGCCCATCGTTCGCGCCCAGCTCGAGTATGACGAGGGCGGGGCGGTGCGTCTGGAGCGCGGCGCCGATGCGGCTCGCGCCGCCGGCCGTCGTCTCCCCGCTGATGCTCGCGTTGACTACCTTATAATCGATATTTTCCGCACGCAGGCGTTGCTCGAGCAGGTAGACCCAGCCCTGTTCGCGCGGCAGACCGTATCCCGCCGACAGGCTGTCGCCGAAGACCAGGATCGTCGCGGCGGAGGAAGCCGCGGCGGGGGCCGCCAGCGCGCACGCGAACACTAGACGCACCACGATGTCGAACAGCCGCGCGCAGACCATCCTCAGAGCCTCGGGAATCAGCAAGCAGGTTACCACCGGCACTACCGAACTGACCATTCTGAGCGACGTGAGTTTCGAGGTCCGCGCCGGCGAGGCGGTCGCGATCGTCGGCGTGTCGGGATCGGGAAAATCCACCCTGCTCGGCCTGCTGGCGGGGCTCGATACGGCGAGCGCGGGGTCGGTGCGCCTCGACGGGCATGACCTCTTCGCGCTCGATGAGGATGGGCGCGCCGCGCTGCGCGGCCGCATGGTCGGGTTCGTGTTCCAGTCGTTTCAGTTGCTGCCGGCGATGACCGCGCTGGAAAACGTCATGCTGCCGCTCGAGCTGGCGGGCGAGGCGGAAGCCGCGGCACCGGCGCGGGCGATGCTCGCGCGGGTGGGACTCGCCGAGCGCATGCACCACTATCCCAAGCAGCTCTCCGGCGGCGAGCAGCAGCGCGTCGCGATCGCGCGCGCGTTCGTGACCCGGCCCAAGCTGCTGTTTGCGGACGAGCCGACCGGCAACCTGGATGCAACGACGGGCGGGCAGGTGATCGATCTCCTGTTCGAGCTGAACCGCGAGAGCGGAACGACGCTGCTGCTGGTGACCCACGACGAGGCGATCACCGGGCGCTGCGACCGCGTGCTGCGGCTCGCCGCCGGCAGCCTCGAAGGCGGCGCGTGATGCGAGAAATCCGATTGGCGTGGAAGCTCCTCGCGCGCGACTGGCGCGCGGGGGAGATCACGCTGATTGCCGCCGCGATCGTCATCGCCGTCGCTGCCGTCACCACGGTCGGCTTCTTCACCGATCGCGTGCAGCGGGTGCTCGGGCTCGAGGCGAACCGCTTGCTGGGGGCCGACCTGGTGATAACCGATTCGCGCCCCCTCGACCCGGAGCTGCGGTTGGAGGCGACGCGCCGCGAGCTCGCCGCGGTCGAGATCCTCCGCTTTCCCAGCATGGTCGTGCTGCGCGACCGCGCCGTTCTCGCTGACGTCAGGGCCGTGTCTCCCGGCTACCCGCTGCGGGGAGAACTGCGCATCGCCGAGCGTCTGTTCGGCCCCGACCGCGTCGCCGGAACGATTCCGCAGCCCGGGACGGTGTGGGTGGACGAGCGGCTCCATACGTCGCTCGACCTCGCGCCGGAGGACCGGGTCGGGCTCGGCAACAGCCGGTTCGCGATCTCCGGCGTGGTCACGCATGAGCCCGGCGTTGAGCTGGGATTTCTGAGCGGCGCGCCGCGCCTCGTCCTGAACGCCGAGGATCTTGCCGCGACCGGCCTGGTGCAGCCGGCGAGCCGCGTCCGTTACCGGCTACAGCTTGCCGGTGAAAGCGCAGCGGTGGACGCGTACCGGGCCTGGGCGCAATCGCGGCTCGCGCCGGGGATCCGCATCGAAAGCGTGCGCGACGCCCGGCCCGAGGTGCGGTCGGCGCTCGAGCGCGCCGAGAAGTATCTCAACCTGGCGGCGCTCACGAGCGTGCTGCTCGCTGCGGTCGCGATCGCGCTCTCGGCGCGGCGCTACCTGCAGCGCCACCTCGACGGCTGCGCCATGATGCGCTGCCTCGGCGCGAGCCAGGCCCTTATCATCCGGCTCCATGCCGTGCAGTTTACGGTGCTGGGCGCGCTGGCCGCGGCGGCCGGAGCCGCAATCGGAGCGTGCGCCCAGGCGGTGCTGGTCGCCTGGCTCGGCCAGGTGGTCACGGTAAGGCTGCCGGCGGCGAGCCTCGCCGCGGCGGTCCCCGGGGCCGTCGTGGGATGGCTGCTGCTGCTGGGGTTCGCGCTGCCGCCCCTGGTGAGCCTCTCCCGGGTGCCGACACTGCGCGTGCTTAGGCGCGAGCTCGGCGTTCCCCAGGGGCAAGGACTGCTTGCCTACCTGCTGGGCATCGCGGTCATCGCCGGGATGATCCTGTGGCGGGCGCAGGAACTGCGGCTCGGGCTGACCGTCCTCGGCTGGTTCATTGCGGCCATGGCGGTCGCATGCGTGCTGACCTGGACGCTGCTGCGCGCAGCGGGAACGCTGCGCGCGCACGGCGTCTCGTGGCGGTTCGGGGTGGCGAATCTGCGGCGCAGGGAGCTCGGCACCGTCCTCCAGGTCGTGGCGCTCGCGCTCGGCATCATGGCGCTCCTCACGCTCACCCTGATCCACGACGATCTAGCCCGCACCTGGCGTGAAAGCCTGCCGCGGGACGCCCCCAACCGCTTCATCGTCAACATCCAGCCGGGCCAGGTCGGCGCCGTCGGGCGCTTCCTCGCGGAGCGCGGCGTCGCCACCCCGGAGCTCTTTCCGATGGTGCGCGGGCGGCTGGTCGGGATCGGCGGACGCAGCGTGACCGCGGACGACTACGCGGACGAGAGAGCGCGGCGACTCGTCACGCGGGAATTCAATCTGTCGTGGGCGACCCGCCTGCAGGCGGACAATCGGGTCGTTGCCGGAAGCTGGTGGGAGCGGGGGCGCGGGCGCGCCGATCAGTTTTCGGTGGAGCGGGGACTCGCCGAGGCGCTCGGCATCGGAATGGGCGACGCGCTCACCTTCGACATCGCGGGAACCGAGGTCACCGCCACGGTGACGAGCCTGCGCAGCGTGGAATGGGACAGCTTCAACGTGAACTTCTTCGTCATGGCCCCGCCCGGGCTGCTCGAAGGATATCCCGCGACCTACGTGACGAGCTTTCACCTGCCCCGGGGGCGGGTCGAAGTGCTCAATGCGTTGGTGAAGGCTTTTCCCAACATCGTCTTGATCGACGTTGCGCAGGTGCTCTCCCAGGTGCAGCGGATGGTGGATCATGCGGCGCTGGCGGTGCGGTTCGTGTTCCTGTTCACGCTCGCCGCCGGCCTGGCGGTGCTGTATGCGGCCATTGCCAGCACCCACGACGAGCGGCTCTACCAGGCAACCGTCATGCGCACGCTCGGCGCGAGCCGCGTGCAGATTCGCCGCGCTCACCTCGCGGAGTTCGGCCTGACCGGCGCGGCGGCCGGCTTCGTCGCCGCGGCGGGCGCAAGCGGGCTTGCCTACTACATCGCGCGGCAGTTCCTTCATCTCGCCTATGCGCCGGACCCGGCGGTATGGCTGATCGGGATCGCCGGCGGCGCGCTGGGGGTGGCGGCGGCCGGCTACCTCGGCACGCGGCGCGTGCTGGGAGTGGCGCCGCTCAAGGCGCTGCGGGCTCTCGGCTGATATAATTCGGAGGCGATGCCCGACATCCTGCTGGTGACTCTGGCGCTCGCCGTCCTTGCCGTCCTCGTCCTGCTGATCGCGTGGCTGGCGGTCCAGGCCACCGCGATCAGGAAGCTTCCCGCGGATCTCGCCCGCGTTCTCGAGGAGCGGCACCGGGCGATGTTGACCGACCTTCACGGCGGGCTCGCCCAGCAGTCCGACCGCCTGAATTCGCGCCTCTCCGAGGAGCTCAATCAGACCCGCGAGACCTTGCACCGGCTGCAGCTTGCGCTCGGCGCGAGCCTCGGCGTCACCACCGACAAGCTCAGCGCGAACATCGACCAGCGGCTCGAGCAGATCGCCGGAAAAGTGAACGAGCGCCTCGAAGAGGGCTTCAAGAAGACCAACGAGACCTTCGTCAACGTGATGCAGCGCCTCGCCACCATCGACGAGGCGCAGAAGAAGATCGACACCCTGACCGGCAGCGTGGTGAGCCTGCAGGAGCTGCTCGGCGACAAGCGCTCGCGTGGCGCCTTCGGCGAGGTGCAGCTGGAGGCGCAGGTACGAAACACGCTGCCGCCGTCGGCGTTCGAGATGCAGTACACGCTTTCCAACGGGATGCGCGTGGATTGCGTCCTGAAGCTGCCGGATCCGATGGGCCTGCTGTGCGTGGACTCGAAATTCCCGCTCGAGAACTACCACAGGATGCTCGCGCCCGGGTCGAACGACGTGGAGCGCGCGCTCGCCCAGCGCCAGTTTCGCGCCGACGTCAGGAAACACGTGGATGAGATCGCGCGCAAATACATCCTGCCGAACGAGACCGCGGAGGGTGCGGTGATGTTCGTGCCGGCCGAAGCGGTGTTCGCGGAGATCCACGCCTACCACGCGGAGGTGGTGGAATACGCCAATTCGAAGCGCGTATGGATCGTGTCCCCAACCACCCTGATGGCAGTCCTCAACACCGCGCGCGCGGTACTGAAGGATGTGGAGACGCGCAAGCAGGTGCACCTCATCAAGGACGCCCTCGCGCGCCTCGCGGTCGAGTTCAACCGCTTCGACGACCGCCTGCGCAAGCTCGCGGACCATATCCGGCAGGCGCACGATGACGCCCAGAAGATCCAGATCACCGGCGACAAGATCTCGCAGCAGTTCCAGCGCATCGAGTCGGCCGAGCTCGAGTCGCCGGAGTCGGCGAAGCTCAAGGTGGTCGAGTAGGCTCTGCCATGCAATGGTTCAGCAGCTGGCGCCGCGAGCGGATCCTCAGGCGGTCCGCCCTCGACGAGGGCGTGTGGCAGGCGGTGCTCGACCGCTATCCCTTCACGCGCGTGCTGAAGCCCGAGGAGCGCGCGCGGCTGCGCGAGCGGGTCATCCTGTTCCTGCACGAGAAATCGATCGTCGGCGCGGGCGGGCTCGAGCTGCGTGACGAAATGCGCGTGTGCATCGCGGCGCAGGCCTGTATGCTGATCCTCAACCTCGACCTCGACTACTACCGGGGCTGGGTCGAGGTCATCGTCTATCCGGATGAATTCATCGCCGAGTACGATTACGTGGACGAGGACGGCGTCGCGCACCATGTCGAGGCGCCGATGACCGGCGAGTCCTGGCTCGAGGGACCGGTGATACTGGCCTGGGCCGACGCCGAGCTGCGCGGGGGGGACCCGGGCTACAACGTGGTGATCCACGAGTTCGCGCACAAGATCGACATGCTGAACGGCGACGCCAACGGCTTTCCCCCGCTGCATCCGGGTATGAACCGGGCGGGGTGGTCGAGCGCTTTCGGCGCGGCCTACGAGGATTTCCGGGGGCGCGTGGCGCGCGGCGAGCCGAGCGCGATCGACCCCTATGCCGCCGAGCACCCGGCCGAATTCTTTGCCGTGCTGAGCGAGGTATTCTTCGAGACGCCTGCTGCCGTGCAGTCCGAGTACGGGGAGGTCTACCGCCAGCTCGCGGCATTTTATCGCCAGGACCCTGCGGGGCGGCTCGCGCGACCGGCGCTCGCGGCGGGAGGCGTGACCTAGCGTGATGAAACCGCTGCTGGCCGGCCCCAAGTCGAAATACCTGCTGTACGCCAGCTTCGGACTGCTGCTCGCCGCGCTGACGGCGCTGATCGCGCTCGGTCTCGGGCGCATCGAGTCCTTCAACCGGCAGATCCATTCCCTCACCGAGGCACAGGGCCGCAAGATCAGCACGGCATCGGAGCTTTTTCTGAGCAACGGCCAGCGCTCGGCGCTGATCGACAAGCTGTTCGGGGCGGAGACGGGGGAGGCGCGCAGGACCGTGCACGAGCAGTACCTGCGCGCGATCGGGGCCTACGAGCGCGCGGTGGAGAAGCTGCGCGCGTTGCAGGTGGCCCCGTCCGAGCGCAGCGCGCGCGACGAGGCGATCGCCGCTGCGGCCCGCGCCCGGGCAATCGGCGAGGACATCGTGGCATCGCTCATGAAGGGGGAGATTGCGCGCGCGTCCGAGTTGAACCTCACGCAGGCGGTGCTGGAGGACAGCCGCCTCCAGGAAACGCTCTATCTCATGCTCGAAGCCAACCACGCCCGCACCGCGGAAGCGATCGCGGCGGCGAATGAAGGCATGCGCAACGGCTTCCTGCTGATCGGTGCCGGCGGCCTCCTCGCGCTGTTGGCGGGCATCGTGATCGCGGTGTGGGTGATCCGCATCGTCGCCGCGACCGAGGCGAAACTCGAGCACGAGAAGGAGCTCGCGGAAGTGACTCTGCACTCGATCGTGGATGGCGTCATCACCACGGACGCGGCGGGGCGCGTGGAGTACCTCAATCCGGTGGCCGAACAGTACCTGGGCTGGGCCGGCCACCAGGCCTATGGCAGACCGCTCTCCGAGATCTACCGCGTGCTCGATGAGCGCAGCGGCAAGCCGATCGATCCGCTGCCCGTTACCCAGGCTCCGGTCGGCGGCGAAGCGGAGCAGGTGCCGGTGCGGCTGGTGGATCGCAATGGGCGCGAATGCCCGGTGCGCTATTCGTACGCGCCGATCCTCGGCCGTGACGGCACCGTGCACGGCACGATCGTGGTGTTCCACGACGTGAGCCAGCTCCGCGCCATGTCGCAGCAGCTGCTGTGGCAGGCGAGCCACGACTCCCTCACCGGCCTCGTGAACCGCCGTGAGTTCGAGCGGCGCCTCGACGCGCTGATCGAGACCGCCGGGGCGCAGCGGCGCGAGCACGCGCTGCTGTTCATGGATCTGGACAACTTCAAGGCGGTCAACGACACCTGTGGCCATAGCGCGGGCGACGAGCTGCTGCGGCAGCTGACCGCGATCATGCTGACGCGCATGCGCGGCAGCGATACGCTCGCGCGCCTCGGCGGCGACGAGTTCGGCGCGCTGCTCGAGGCCTGCCCGATCGACCAGGCGCTGCGCATCGCCAACGCCCTGCGCGAGACCGTGCGCGAGTTCCGTTTCGTGTGGGAGGGCAAGACCTTCAGCGTCGGGGTGAGCGTCGGGCTGGTGCCGATCGACGCCGCGAGCGGGGACGTGAACCAGGTGCTCGCGAACGCCGACGCCACCTGCTACGAGGCCAAGAACCGGGGTCGCGACCGCGTGCAGGTCTACCGCCCGGAGGAGCCGAGCCGCAGCGGCCGGCGCGAGGAATTGCAGCTCGTGTCGCAGATCAACCGCGCGTTCGAGCTGGGCCAGTTTCGGCTCTTCCGCCAGCGCATCGACCGGCTCGACGCGGCGCCGCGCCGCGAGCGGCACTACGAGGTGCTGGTGCGCATGATGGACCGCGCCGGCAATCTGGTGCCGGCCACCGGGTTCATGCCTGCGGCGGAGCGCTACAACCTGCTGACCTCGATCGAGCGCTGGGTGGTGAGCTCCCTGGTCGAGTTCCTGCACCGGCAGTGGGGCGCCGGCGCGATCCCCCACGATCTCCACGGCAGCGGCGAGCGCGGCTTCTACTCGGTCAACATCTCGGGCGCGAGCATCAACGACAAGAGCTTCCCGGACTTCCTGAGGAATCTCCTGACACGCTACCAGTTGCCGAGCGGGCTGCTCTGCTTCGAGATCACGGAGACCACCGCGATCTCGAACCTGTCCAAGGCGGCGGAGCTGATGCACGAGCTGAAGGGAATGGGCTGCCGCTTCGCGCTCGATGATTTCGGCACCGGCATGTCCTCCTTCGCCTACCTCAAGTACCTGCCGGTCGATTTCCTCAAGATCGCCGGCGTGTTCATCAAGGACATGGTGTCCGACCCCATGGACTACGCCATCGTGGATTCGATCAACCGCATCGGCCATATCCTGGGCATGCGCACCGTGGCCGAGTCGGTGGAGGACGCCGCCACGCTCGCCCGCATCACCGAGCTCGGGCTCGATTACGCCCAGGGCTATTTCATCGCCGAGCCCGAGGCGCTGGGGGACGAGCCGGCGCAGCAACAGAAGGCGCTGTTCGCGTGAGCGGCGCTGGATGAAGCGGCGTTACCTCCTTGCGGCGGACGTCGGCGGCACCAAGGCGGCGCTCGCACTCGCGGCCGTGGCGGGCGCCCGGCCGCAGATCGTGTCGCAGCGCGTTTATGCGTGCCAGGAATTCGATGGCCTGCAGCCGATCGTCGCGGACTTTCTCCAGAGCGAGCCGGTGGCGGGGCATCGCGCGGCGATTGCGGCCGCGTGCCTTTCGGTGGCGGGACCGGTCGCGGGCAATAGCACGACGCTCACCAATCTGGGCTGGAAGGTGAGCGGGAACGCGCTCGCCGCCGAGCTGCGGCTGCGGGAAGTGCGCCTGATGAACGATTTCGAGGCCGCGGGGCTAGGCATCAACCGGCTCGCCCCGAACGAGCTCGAAACACTGCAGGCAGGCAGCCCGGTTGCGCGGGCGGCCCGGCTCGTCATCGGCGCCGGAACCGGCCTCGGCGTCGGATTGCTCACCTGGCAGGACGGCGGTTATGCCGTCCACCCCTCGGAGGCGGGCCATGCGGATTTCGCGCCGGTGGATGAGCTCCAGGACAAGCTGCTCTTGCATCTGCGCCGCACCTACGGGCGTGTTTCCTGCGAGCGGGTGATCTCGGGGCCGGGATTGATGCGCATTTTCAGCTTCCTGCAGGAGACCGGCGCGGGGCTGCCCTCGAAGCAGCTGCGCGACGCCGACACGACGCGGCAGGACACGGCGGAGCTGATCGCGGAGTTCGGCGTGGCGAAGCTCGATCCACTGGCCGTACGCGCGCTCGATCTCTTTGTCGCGGCCTATGGCGCCTTCGCCGGCAACATGGCGCTCGCCACGCTCGCGCACGGCGGTGTCTATATCGCCGGAGGGATCGCCCCCAAGATCGCCGCGAAGCTCAAGGACGGCGCGTTCATGCGCGCTTTCGCAGCCAAGGGCCGCTTCAGCGAGCTGCTGGCGACGATGCCGGTGCACATCGTGATGAACCCGCAGGTGGGGCTCCACGGCGCGCTGGTCGAGGCCGCACGGATGGGCGGAGCGGCGAAGTGACGAGCACGCCCCTCAAGCAGAGGGCAGCATGCCTTGCTCGCAGGCACGCAACTCCTCCCCGGTATTGATATTGCTGAACGCGTCCGGGTTGTCGTCGAATGCCACCTCGACGACCTTGAGCTTGGCGTACCACGCGTCGATCTTACGGCCACCGGCCGCGAGGAAATCGGTGAGGCCCGGCAGCACGCGCTTGCGGCAGAGGCAAAACACCGGGTGAGGCTGCTTGCCCGTCCTTGCCACCGCCACGTCGGCGCCCTCGCGCTCGAGCGCGGCCTTGAGCCGGGCAACGAGATCGCTTGGCAGAAACGGCGAATCGCAGGGCACGGTCGCAACGAGCTCGTGCGCGGCTTCACTGAGGCCCCGGTGCAATCCGGCGAGCGGTCCCGCGTACCCCGCGATCTCGTCCGGAATCACGCGGTGGCCGAAAGCCGCATAGCGCTCGGGATTCTGGTTGGCGTTGATCAAGACCTCGTCCACCTGCGGCGCGAAGCGCTCGATCACCCAGGCGACCATCGTCTGTCCCCGCAGAAGCTTGAGGCCCTTGTCGACACCGCCCATGCGGCGGCCGAGTCCGCCGGCCAGGATCACCCCGGTGACCGGTGACCGGCGTCCAGTGACTCGCGCGGGCGTCCCGGTTGAAGGCATTCCGGCGCGTCAGGCCAGCATCGTGGGCATGACGGTCTTGACGAAACGGTGCGTGCCGGTGAAGAGCAGGTAGTGGCGGGTCACGGCGCGCCCGATCATGGTCATGCCGACTTGTTTCGCGATGGCGTGACCCATCTCGGTCAGTCCCGAGCGCGATACCAGGAACGGCACGCGCATCTGGGCGGCCTTGATCACCATTTCGGACGTGAGCCGGCCGGTCGTGTAGAAGATCTTGTCCGAGCCGTCCACGCGGTCGAGCCACATCTGCCCGGCGATGGCGTCCACGGCGTTGTGGCGGCCGACATCCTCGACAAAATAGAGGATGTTTGCGCCGTCCGCGAGGGCGCAGCCGTGCACCGCGCCCGCGCTCTTGTAAATGGTCTCGCGGTGGCGCACGGCGTCAAGCAGGCCGTAGAGCGTCTCCTCGGTGAGGCGGACGTCGTCGCGCAGGTCAATGGAGTCGATTTCCGCCATCAGATCGCCGAACACGGTACCCTGGCCGCAGCCGGTGGTGACGGTGCGTTTCTTCAGGCGCTCGCTTAGTCCCTTCACGCCCTTGCGGGTCGTGACGGCGACCGAGTCCGTCTCCCAGTCCACCTGCACCGCGGCGATTTCCTCGATGGAGCCCACCAGTCGCTGGTTGCGCAGATAGCCGATGGTGAGCGCTTCCGGTGCCTGCCCGAGCGTCATCAGCGTGACGATCTCGCGCTTGTCGAGATACAGCGTGAGGGGATGCTCCCCGGCAATGGGCGTCGGCAACCGCTCGCCGCGCTCGTTTACGGCCTCGACCTCGAAGGTCAGTGGCCGGCCGGCGTTGGTCAATTTCGGACGGTACTTGGTGTTCATTTGTCGTAACGCGTTGAACGGCGCGTGGTGTGCGTCCGTTCCAACGCAGTTACCCGCCAATGTAGGACATCTCGATCTTCGGCAGCCGGACGGTCGCCGCCGTGCGGATCTCCGAATAGCGGTCGGCGCGCTTCGACCAGATGCCGGAGATCGCGGCGCGAATCTCGTCGTCGGAAGCGC
This sequence comes from Burkholderiales bacterium, assembly GCA_050741115.1. Taxonomy (GTDB): domain Bacteria; phylum Pseudomonadota; class Gammaproteobacteria; order Burkholderiales; family SG8-41; genus SG8-41. The sequence continues at coordinate 6,542 of JBOIEM010000021.1, read as the reverse complement.
CGCCCCGTACGAGCGCGCGCAGGTCGTGACCCGTTGTGGCAAAGAGGCAGGTATAGAGCTTGCCCTCGGTGGAGAGCCGGATGCGCGTGCAGTTGCGGCAGAACGCCTGGGTGACGGAAGCGATAACGCCGATCTCGCCGCTGCCGTCCCGGTAGCGCCAGCGCTCCGCGACTTCGCCCGTATAGTTGGGATCGAGGGGCTCGAGCGGCAGCTCGGCGTCGATCATCTTCACGATCTCGCGCGCGCTCACGACGTCGTCCATGCGCCAGCCGTTGGTATGACCGACGTCCATGTACTCGATGAAGCGCAGGATGTGACCGGTGCCGCGGAAAAAGCGCGCCATCGGCAGGATGCTGCCGTCGTTCTCGCCGCGCTTGACCACCATGTTGACCTTGACCGGGGCGAGTCCCGCCGCGGCCGCCGCTTCGATACCTTCCAGGACCTTCGCGACCGGGAAATCCACATCGTTCAGGCGCCGGAACACGGCGTCGTCGAGTGCGTCGAGACTTATCGTAATCCGCTGTAGTCCCGCCGCCTTCAGCGCCTGTGCCTTGCGGTTGAGGAACGAGCCGTTGGTGGTAAGCGTGAGATCAAGCCCGGGGATACCGGCCAGCATCTCAACGAGCTGCTCGATGTTGCGCCGGACCAGGGGCTCACCGCCGGTCAGGCGGATCTTCTCGATGCCGAGCCCGCGGAAGACCCGGGCGAGCCGGGCGATCTCCTCGAACGTGAGTATTTCTCCGCGCTCGAGGAACTGGTAATCCTTGCCGAACACCTCCTTCGGCATGCAGTAGACGCAACGGAAATTGCAGCGGTCGGTGACCGATATGCGCAGGTCGCGCAGCGCTCGCCCCAGCCGGTCGTGCACGGCGGGGGAGGCGGAAGCGCTGAGGGATCCGGACATGGGGTAGTTGCTAACCGGGAGAGGCCCGGTGGAGCGTCGATTATGACAAAAGAACCGGCCTCGAGGCAAGGAAAACACTGATTGGAAATCAAGTATTTGGGCGTGTTTCGTATTGCGCCCTGCGGGCTCCTGGCGCACAATTCGAACACCATGGAGCAAACCGGTCCCAGCCGCACCGCCCCCTATCCCATCGCCGTCATCATGGAGCGCGTCCGGCTCGCGAACCGCTGGGCGTCCGAGCGCTGGGAAGCAAAAGGGGTCGTGCGCGACGCGATGCCGGCGGGCAGCGGCGAACGCGTCATCGTCAGCGATGAGCGCACCCTCCAGATCCTGTTTCCCGGATTCGTGCTCAAGCTGCATCCCGACGAGGCTGAGGGCTATATCTATAACATCACCTCGCCTCAGCCCAAAGTTTTCATCATGTGGCGCATGCGCGACGAGGTTGCGCGGCCGGAATCGCTTTCCGTCAGCTACCACGAAGGGGCGCGCTGGATGGATGCGGAGGAAAGCGTGGACGGTGTGGCGCTGCCGCCGGACCTGCTGCCGTGGATCGCGGAGTATGCCGCCGAGCATTACAAACCGGAGCCGAAGAAGAAGGTGCGGTATGCCAGCAGCAAGGATAAGGGCGTGGCATCGCGCCGCGGAGGGGAATCGTGAAATCCAGGCCTGAGGAGGCGCCCCCCCCGGAAGACCGGGAGCCGTTTCTCGATCGCTGGTCGCGGCGGAAGCAGGAAGTGCAGAGCGACGTCCCGCCGCAGCAGCCGGTGGAGAAAGCTGCGGATCCGGCAGCGAATCTCAAGACACCGCCGGAATTGCCGCCGGTTGAGAAGCTCACGTTTGATTCCGATTACCGTGCCTTCTTCCACCCCAAGGTGAGCGAGGACACGCGGCGCGCGGCCCTCAAAAAGCTCTTCAGCGACCCGCGCTTCAACGTCATGGACGGGCTGGACACCTATATCGACGATTACAGCAAGACGGAGCCCATCCCCCCGGCGATGCTGGCCGGTCTCAAGCAGGTGCAGAACATACTGGAATGGGCGAAGGGGAATGACCCTGAGAGAAAGGAGGCGGGCAGGGAAGAGCGGGCGGTGCCTGGGAGTCCGGCCGCGCTTGAGGAGCATGGAGCTCCTCCGGTCCCGGCTCTCGCGGAGCAACCTGCCGACGACACGATCGCTTCAGCCAGCGAGCCGCCGCAGGGCGGCCGGAACAGCTAGTCTGCTGTAACATCTCAGTCCCTTCCCGGGGCTGTTTTACCCACGCGATGTCCAAGACCAAGCTGATCTGCAACTGCAACAAGACCATGCCGCTCGACGCAAAGGCGTTGGCGGCCGCGCTCAAGCTCGATGCCGCGCCCAATCTGGCGAGCGAGCTGTGCCGCAAGCATGTCGGGGTGTTTGAAGCGGCGGTCAAGAACGGTGGCGATCTGGTGGTGGCCTGCACTCAGGAAGCGCCGCTCTTCAGCGAACTGCACGCGGAGATGAAGGGCAGCGGCAACCTGAAGTTCGTCAATATTCGCGAAACAGCCGGCTGGTCGGCCGAGGGCAAATCCGCCACGCCCAAAATCGCGGCGCTGCTGGCGCTCGCCGACGTGCCGGATCCCGAGCCGGTGCCGGTGGTGTCCTACAAGTCGGAGGGCCAGCTGCTGATCGTCGGTCCCGGTGCCCGCGCGCTGTCGTGGGCGGAGCAACTTGCCGGCCAGTTTGACGTCTCGGTGCTGCTGACCGATGTCGCGGCAACCGAGCTGCCGGCCGAACGGCGCTATCCCGTGCTGTCCGGCCGCATCGGCGCGATCAAAGGCTATCTCGGCGCGTTCGAGGTCGAATGGGAACAGGTGAACCCGATAGACCTCGAGGTTTGCACGCGCTGCAACGCCTGCATACACGCCTGTCCCGAACAGGCGATTGATTACGCGTACCAAATTGATCTCGACAAGTGCAAGGCCCACCGCCAGTGCGTGAAAGTCTGCGGCGACATCAAGGCGGTTGATTTCGAGCGCGCCGAGAAGCGCCGCAGCGAACGCTTCGATCTCGTGCTCGACCTGAACGATCAGCCGCTGCTCGACACCCTTCAGCCGCCGCAGGGCTACTTTGCTCCGGGGCGGGATGCGCTGGCCCTGGCGCGGGCGGTGCGCGAACTCGCGCAGATGTCGGGCGAGTTCGAAAAACCGAAATTCTTCGTTTACAAGGAAAAAATCTGCGCGCACAGCCGTTCCGAGATCGTCGGCTGCACGAAGTGCATCGACGTGTGCTCGACGCGCGCGATCGCGAGCGAGCTTGCGGAGAACCGGGTCAAAGTTGAGCCGCACCTGTGCATGGGTTGCGGCGGCTGCGCCACAGTTTGCCCCTCGGGAGCGATGACCTACGCCTACCCGCGCGTGTCGGATATGGGGGCGAGAATCAAGACGGTGCTCCAAACCTACCGCGAGGCGGGCGGGCGCGATCCCGTGCTGCTGTTCCATAACACCACCGAGGGCCGCGAGCTCATCGCGCGGTTCGCCCGGCGTGGCCGCGGCCTGCCGGCCAACGTGATACCGCTCGAGGTGTTCCATATTGCTTCACTCGGACTGGACGTCATGCTGGGTTCGATCGCGCTGGGTGCGGCGAGCTGCCTCATCCTGGCGACGGGAGCGGAGCCGCAGGATTATCTGATCGCGCTCCGCGGCCAGCTCGGCTTTGGCCAGGAAATTTTGTCGGAGCTCGGCTTCGGGGGAGGACACCTGCGGCTCATCGAAGCACGGGACGTGCCCGCGCTGGAGCAGGCGGTGTGGAATCTCGGTGCCGCAAGCGGTGTGCCGCCTGCGGCCTTCAACCTATCCAGCGAGAAGCGCACCACGCTCGATTTCGTGTTCGACCACTTCCTCAAGCACGCCCCGGCGCCCAAGGAGGAAGTGGCGCTTTCAGCGGGCGCACCGTACGGGCGCGTCCTGGTCAACCAGCAGACGTGCACCCTGTGCATGGCATGCGTGGGGGCCTGTCCGGAAGCGGCGCTGCTCGATGCCAAGGAAGCCCCGCAGCTAAAATTCATCGAGCGCAATTGCGTGCAGTGCGGTCTGTGCGAGAAGACCTGTCCGGAAGACGCGATCTCGCTCACGCCACGCCTGCTGCTCGGCCGCGAGGCGCAATCGGCCGTGGTGCTGAACGAGGCCGAGCCGTACAACTGCGTGCGCTGCGGCAAGCCATTTGCGACCCGGCACATCATCGAAAATATGGTGGGACGCTTGAGCTCGCACTCGATGTTCCCGACGGCGGAGTCGCTGCGCCGATTGCGCATGTGCGCCGACTGCCGCGTGCTCGACATGATAGAGATGGAGAACAAAGGCGGGATGAGCATCCATGACTACATCGGCGGTGGGAGGAAGGGGGACACCCCGTGAGCTCGGAGTCGCGGACGGGTGAGGTCGGCCAGCCCGCCGTCGAAGATGCTGCGCGCGCCAACCTGTACGCGCTCATCGGGCGCCTGTTCTACGGTGCGCCCGATTCGATATTGCTTGCCCAGTTGTGCCACGCGGAAGCGGAACCGACGGGGCATAACGCACCGCTCGACCGCGCCTGGCGGGAGCTCCGGAATGCCTGCGGCAGCGCCTACCCGGTCGTGGTCAAGCAGGAGCACGACACCTTGTTTGTGGGCGTGGGAAAGACGGAGGTCACGCCCTATACCTCCCATTACATCGTGGGTAATTCTCCCGACCGGCACTTGGTCCAGCTGCGCGAGCGGCTCGAGCAGCTGGGACTGGCTCGGCGCGGTGCAGCATTTGAAGTCGAAGATCATGTTTCCGGCGTCTGCGACGTGATGCGATTCTTGATTGAGGACGGACGCCCATTGTCGGAACAGAGCCAGTTTTTCAAGGAGTTTGTCTACGCAGGTGCAATCCCGTTTTGCGATGCGGTCGGGATCGCGACCTCCGCTGCGTTCTATCGCTGCGTTGCGGAATTTGCACGCGCATTCCTGGATTTGGAGCGGCAGGCGTTTGAGATGAATGCGGAGGAACTCTAAACCAAAGATGAGAATTATTCTCGATAAACGCCTTCGGGCGACTATGCGAATAGTTCTCAGAATTGGAGCAGGTCGAAATGTGATTGATTTGGCACTTGCCGGAGTGTAAATTTAACGGTTAGAGACCACTCATACGAAGTGCCATGGCAAGGAGGATGTGATGAAGAGTCCGGATCGCAAACTTTCCCGCCGTAATTTCCTGTTGGCCGCCGGTGCCGGGGGCGTAGCCGCCGCCGCAGTCGTTGCCGGCAAGAGTTCTCCAGGACAGCCCAAAAAGGCCGAGGCAGCAAGCGGATCGAAGGGCTATCACGTTACGGAACACATCCGCAAGTATTACAACACCACCAAAGTCTGAGGAGAGCGCCATGTTGCTCACGAGAAAATCCACCAGCGTTTCCTCTAGCTCGAGCCGTCTTTCCCGCAACGTCGCGGGCATGCTGGGCAGGACGATCGACCGCCGCACCTTTTTGATGCGTTCGGGCATCACGCTCGGCGCCGGCGCGGTGGCGGCACAGCTGCCGTTCAACATCGTGGAGCGGGCCGAAGCGGCGCAGGACGCCGGCGGCGGGATCGAGGTCAAGCGCACGATATGCACGCACTGCTCCGTCGGCTGCTCCATTGACGCCGTGGTGCAGAACGGCGTGTGGATCCGCCAGGAGCCGGTGTTCGACTCGCCGATCAACCTCGGCGCGCACTGCGCGAAGGGCGCCTCGATCCGCGAGCACGGCATGACCCACGACTCGCACCGCCTGAAGACCCCGATGAAGCTCGTCGGCGGCAAATGGCAGAAGGTTTCCTGGGACCAGGCGCTGAACGAGGTCAGCCAGAAGCTGCTGGCGATCAGGAAGGAAAGCGGGCCCGATGCGACCTTCTGGATCGGTTCCTCCAAGCACAACAACGAGCAGTCGTTTCTGTTCCGCAAGTTCGTGTCGTTCTTTGGCACCAACAACATGGACCATCAGGCGCGCATCTGCCACTCGACAACGGTCGCCGGCGTGGCGAACACCTGGGGCTACGGCGCGATGACCAACTCCTACAACGACGAGCAGAATTCCAAGTGCATTCTGTTCTTCGGCAGCAACGCGGCGGAAGCGCACCCGGTCTCCATGCTGCACACGCTGCATGCCAAGGAGAACGGCGCCAAGGTGATCGTGGTCGATCCGCGCTTTACCCGTACTGCGGCCAGGGCGGATACCTACTACCGCATCCGCTCGGGCACGGACGTCGCTTTCCTGTGGGGCATGCTCCACCACATCTTCAAGAACGGCTGGGAAGACAAGAATTACATCAAGGCCCGCGTCTATGGCATGGACAAGGTGCGCGAGGAAGTGGCGAAGTGGACGCCGGAGGAGGTCGAAAAGGTCACCGGCATGAAGGAAGCCGAAGTGCGCGACGTCGCCGAGAAGATGGCGAAAAACCGCCCCAGCACCATCGTGTGGGCGATGGGCCAGACCCAGCACACCAACGGCAACGCGATCGTCCGCGCCTCCTGCATCCTGCAGCTCGCGCTCGGCAACGTCGGCGTTGCCGGTGGCGGCACCAACATCTACCGCGGCCACGACAACGTCCAGGGCGCGACCGACGTCGGCCCGAACCCCGACTCGCTGCCCGGCTACTACGGCATCGCAGCCGGTGCCTGGAAGCA
>JBOIEM010000020.1:0-15131 GCA_050741115.1 Burkholderiales bacterium | reverse complement strand
CAATCCGAACCGCGCGCGCCTCTCGAGCGAAATTGCGCAGCTGAACATGAAGCCGCTGTGGGAGCGGGTGATGCGGCTCAAGCCCGGCACCGCGGCGCTGCCGGTCATCTGGCGCTGGAACGAGGTTCAGCCCTACCTGATGCGCGCCGCGGAGTTGATCACCACGCAGGAAGCCGAGCGCCGCGTCCTGATGCTCGAGAATCCCGCGCTGAAGGGAACCACCTTCGCCACCACCACGCTCTACGCCGGCCTGCAGGTGATCCTGCCCGGCGAGATCGCGCGCACGCACCGCCACGCGCCGAACGCGCTGCGCTTCATCATCGAGGGCGAAGGCGCGTACACCGCCGTGGAGGGCGAGCGCGTGATGATGAAGCCGGGGGATTTCGTGACGACACCCAACTGGGCCTGGCATGACCACGGCAACATGGGCTCGGAGCCGGTGGTATGGCTCGACGGCCTCGATACCGCCTTCGCGAATCTTTTCGGCGCGCACTTCCGCGAGGACTTCCCGCAGGAAAGCCAGCCCGTGACGCGCGCGGAAGGCGACGCCGCCGCGCGCTATGGCGCGAATCTACTGCCCCTGGAATACCGCCCGCAGGGCCGCGCTTCACCGATCCTGTCCTACCCCTACGACCGCACACGCGAAGCGCTCGAGCAGCTCGCGCGCGGCGGCGGCCCGCACCCCGCGCACGGCTACAAGCTGCGCTACGCGAACCCGGCCACCGGCGGGCACGTGTTTCCCACCCTGGCGGTCTTCATGCAATGGCTGCCGAAGGGATATTCCGGCCGCCGCAGCCGCAGCACCGACGGCGCGGTGTACTGCGTGGTCGAGGGGCGCGGCAGCGCCGTCATCGGCGAGACGCGCTTCGACTTCTCGCCGCACGACGTGTTCGTGGCGCCGTCCTGGGAGTTCTACCAGCTTGCCGCCGCCACCGACTGCGTGCTGTTCAGCTACTCCGACCGCGCGGCGCAGGAAGCGCTCGGCTTCTGGCGCGAAGAATGCGGGACAGGCTGACTCAATTCGGCCAGCTCGTGCGCGCAGCGGAGCGGGGGGTCGCGTTCACGGGCGCGGGGATCAGCACCGAGAGCGGCATTCCAGACTACCGTGGCCCGCAGGGCGTGTGGAATACCGAGACGCCGGTCTACTACCAGGACTTCATGACGAGCCGGGAAGCGCGGGTGCGGGCGTGGCAGCGCGGCGTGCGCATGTTTCACCGCTGCGGCGCGGCGAAGCCCAACGACGGGCACCTCGTCATCGCCGAGCTCCAGCGCCGCGGCCACATCGCCACCGTCATCACGCAAAATATCGACGGGCTGCACCTCGATGCCGGCAGCGAGAACGTGATCGAGCTGCACGGCACCAACCGCCACGCCGCCTGCCAGCACTGCGGGAAGGAGTGGCCGACCCCCGTCATCGTCGAGCGCGTGGAACAGGGAGACGAAGCGCCCGACTGCGACGCCTGCGGCGGGCCGATCAAGGCGCGCACGATCTCGTTCGGCCAGGCGATGTCGGAAAAAGAGATGCGCCTCGCGACCGAGGCCACGTTCAAAGCCGACCTCTACATTTCGATCGGCTCGTCCCTCGTCGTCGAGCCGGCGGCGTCCTTCCCTCTCCTCGCCAAGCGGTCCGGCGCGAGCCTCGTGATCGTAAACGCGCAGCCGACGCCACTCGACGCCATCGCCGACATCGTGATCCGGGAGCCGATCGGTGAAACGATGCGGAATTTGCTGCGGCAACTGCCTGGATGAGGCGTGACCGATGAGTCGTGACTGGTGATGCGTGACTGGTAAAGCAGGTCACGATCTATCAATCACGTTTTATCAGTCACGTTTTATCAGTCACGATTTATCGGGGCGGAAGCGGGTCTCCGGCTTGAGTCCTTTGCGCCGCAGCTTCTCCGTGATGCGGCCGTTTTCGAGATAGCGCCCGTCCACCGCGCGCTTCGCCGCCTCGTCCCAGTACGGCAGCCAGTCGCCGCTCAACGGGGTCCCGAACCACGGCGACTGCGGGCGCAGCCTCGGTAGCCCGAGCTCCTCCCAGATTCCGCGCGCACGCTCCATGTACTCCTGCTTCGGCAGCGCGACCGGCGGCAGGTCTTCCTTCATCGTGGCGTCCAGGAGGAGCGTGGAGTCGTCGTCCCGCTCTTCTTCAGCATGCTCGCGCTCCGGCCCATGTCCCTGGCTCCGGTACGGCAGCACCTGCAGGTCCTTCGCCGGATTCATGCGGAAGGCAACCGCCCACAAGATCGCATCCGAGTTGTCCGGGTCTATATCCTCGTTCACCGCGACGCAGATCTTGCCGCAGTCGGCCTTGAACGAGGCCGCCCCGTAGAGCGCGCGCCAGACCTCGGTGCGCGGAGTGTCCTTTTCCACCGTGACGATGGCAATCCGCCGCAGCGCCGTCATGCGCTCGTGCAGCGTCACGCGCTTGACGCCGCGGATGCCAAGGGTGTTGCGCAGGTGCGCGAGAAACATCGGCTCGTAGGAGACGCGCTTGATGGCGCTCGACTCGCTCGGCGTCACCTGGCTCAGATAGGACGCGATGATCGCATCCTTGCGGTGCGTGATCGCCGTGACCCGCATCGGCATGTTAAACTCCTCGAGCGCGACATGCCCATGCGATTCGCCAAAAGGGCCTTCCGGCTCCAGGTACTCGGTGTCGATCAATCCCTCGATCACGATCTCCGCCTCGGCCGGCACCATCAGGTCCACGGTTCGGGCGCGCACCACGTTGATCGGCCCGCCGGCGACGGCGCCCGCAACCCCAAGCTCGTCGAGGTCTATCGGCAGCTTCATCGGCGCGACGAACGCGACGCACGGCGGCGCGCCGAGGACGATGGCACACGGCATGGTTTTCTCGCCGCGCTTCTGGTACTTCAAGTAGTGCCGGTAGCCTCCGGCGCCGCCGATGCGGGTAGCCATGCGGATCACGCACCGGTCCGGCGCCTTCAGCCCGGCGCGGTAGGTGCCGTGGTTCTGAATGCCGGTTTCCGGATCGCGGGTGATGACGTTGGTGGCGGTCAGCGTGGGCGCGCTGTCGAAGCCCGGCGTCGAGATCGGGATCGGCAGGCTGTCGAGCCCGTTACTCTCCCCTTGCAGCGCGTCGCCTTCGATCACGACTTCCTGGCACGGGGCGGTTTCGACCACGCGAGGCGGGACGGGATTGGCGATCGCATGGTCCCATTTGCGCTGCACCTCTTCGGGCGCCGCGCGCATGCCGATGCAGTAGATCGCGCGGTTACCAGCGTAGGCGCCGACCACGACCGGGAACTTGTATTTCCGGCCGCGACCATCCCTCACGTGGGTGAAGAGAAAGGCCTTGCGCTCGTGCTCCTCGACCCCGCCCACGTACTGCCAGCGCACGAGGGGATGCAACTCGGCGTCCTTGTCGACCGGCCGGTCGATGGTGAGCAGCAGTCCCGCCTTCTTCAGCGCAGCAAGGTGTTCGTGGAGGTCGGCGTAGCCGCGGGACTTCTTTTCCATCAGTCGGCCTTGATGCTCGCCGCCTTGACCACACGGTCCCAGCGCGCGAGCTCGCTCTTGACCAGGTTCCCGAGGCGCTCGGGCGTGCCACCGCCGGGGATCATTCCCTGCTTCGCGAGCGCGTCGCGCACTTCCGGCTGCTGGAGGATCGCGTTGATCCCGCCGTTCAGTTTCACTATGGCGGCCGCGGGCGTCCCGGCCGGTGCGAACGATCCGTACCAGGTATAGACTTCGAGCTTGGGCAGGCCCTGCTCCGTGAACGTAGGCACGTCCGGAAACGCCGGCGAGCGCTCGGCACTCATCACTCCGAGCATGCGCAACCGGCCGGCGGTGACAAACGGGTGCGCCGTTTGCAGCGCCGATACCATTGCCTGCACGTGACCGCCCATCACGTCCGTGATCGCGCCGGCCAGTCCCTTGTACGGCACGTGCACGATGTTGATGCCGGTCTCGAGCTTCAGCAGCTCCATCGTGAGGTGCTGCGGCCCGCCGTTGCCGGGCGAGGAATACAGGAGTTCCCCCGGGCGGCGCTGCGCAAGCTGAATGAATTCGCGCAGAGACTTCACCGGCAACTGCGGATGAACGACCAGGCCAAGGCTGCTGGTGGCGACCAGCACGACGGGGGCGAAGCTCCGGACCGGATCGAACGGCAGTTTCTTGTAGAGCGTCGGTGTCATGCCGAAAGCGGTCGCCGTGAACAGCACGGTGTGCCCGTCTGGCGCCGCCCTGGCGACAAACTCCGCGCCGATGTTGCCGGTAGCACCCGGGCGATTGTCGGTGATCACCGGCACCTTCCAGCCCTCGGAAAGTCTCGGGCCGAGCGTTCGTGAAAGGATATCTGCGCCCGTGCCCGGCGTGAACGGCACGACGATCTGCACGGTGCGCGTCGGGAAGACGACTTCTTGCGCGGCGGCGAACCCGCTGCCGCAAGCCGCGGCAAGCCCCGCGAACGCCGGCACCAGGCGCCAGGGGTTCCACGAGCTTTTCCGGATGCGCGTCATCTGTGGTCTCCTCGATCGATCATTGTTCTGGGGGCAGCGCTATTATAGGGTTAGGGTGAATCCCGGAGCGACCCGCTTCGGATTGACATCGGATGGCGGTCTTGCGACGCTTGCGGCCGGGAGCATGGCAGTCCGCGTTGCCGGAAGACGTCATTGACCGAAACCCAGGTACTCATAGTCGGAGCCGGCCCAGTCGGGCTGACGCTCGCCCTCGACCTGGGCCAACGGGGCGTGCGTTGCGTGCTGATAGAGCGCAATGAAACGTCCATTCGCCTTCCGAAAATGGAGCGCTGCAACGCGCGCACGATGGAAATCTACCGCCGGCTGGGGATCGCCGAAAAAATCCGCGATGCGGGCCTGCCGCGCAGCGCGCCAATGGATGTCTTTCTGGCGACATCGATGTCCGGGCCGCCGCTTGTCCGGCTGCCGTACCCCTCGGTGGCCGAAGCCAAGGCCGAGATCGCCGCGCACAATGACGGGCGCCCGCTCGAGCCGTATCAGTTGATCTCGCAATACACGCTCGAGCCGCTGCTGAGATCGATCGTGGAAGCGCAGCCGACCGTGACGGTGCGCTTCGGCTGCGAACTGGCGTCGTTTACGCAGGATGCCGGATCGGTGTCAGCGTGCCTCAGCACCGGGAGCGCGCCGGACGAGACGATCCGGGCAGCGTATCTGGTCGGATGCGACGGAGGCTCCAGCACCGTCCGCAAGCAGCTCGGCATCCGGCTGCAGGGCGAAGGCAACATCCGGAACCTGAGGCAAGCGCTTTTTCATTGCCCGGAGCTGTACCGGCGCATTCCGATGGGCAAGGGCCGGCATTACCATATCGCGGAGGGGCCGCTCTTTCCGTTCATCATCCTTCAGGACAGCACGCGGCATTGGACCCTGCACGCGGCGGCCGCGAGCGACAGCGAAATGGCGGAGATCTTCAGGCGGTCGCTCGACCTGCCCATTGGCTTCGAGATGCTTTCCGTCAACGAATGGACGCAGCACCTGCTCTGCGCGGAGCGCTACGGCGAAGGCCGCGTTTTCATCGCCGGAGACGCGGCCCACCTGGTCATCCCCACCGGGGGTCTTGGCATGAATACCGGCGTGGGCGACGCGATCGACCTCTCGTGGAAGCTGGCGGCGACGTTGGCGGGATGGGGCGGCCCGCAACTGCTCGCTTCCTACGACGGGGAGCGCCGCCCCATCGGGCTGCGCAACGTAAAGGCCTCCGGCGCCGCCATGAGCGGAAGGCAGAGCTGGCGCGCGGCCTATCACCCGCATATTCACAAGAACACGCCCGCAGGCGCGGCCGTCCGCGCCGAAATGGCGAGCCGCTTCGACGTCGAGCAACGCAAGGTGACCGAGATTCTGGGTATCGAGGCAGGCTATCGCTACGTCGGCTCGCCCCTGGTCTGGCGCGAGAATGGAGAAGGACCCGACCCGGACAATTCCCGATATGTCCCGACCACCTGGCCGGGCGCGCGGCTGCCCCACGTCTGGTTGAACGACGGCACGGCGCTGCAGGATCGCCTGGGACCGGGCTATACGCTGCTGCGCCTGGGCGGTTCGCAAACGGATGTTTCGGGCCTGAAGCGGGCGTTGCGGGCGACGGGTGCTCCGCTCGACGTGCTCGACATCGCGGACGAGGCGGCGCGCGAAATCGCGGGCTTCGACCTCCTGCTCGTGCGACCCGACCTGCACGTCGCCTGGCGCGGGAACCAGCTTGCGCACGAGGCCTCATCCATCGCGGCTGTCGCGACCGGCCGGTTCGCGGCGGATATAATCCACTCGTCCCGGTGAGCTTTGTCCCTTCAACGGCCTTGACCGATGGTTTTCCGATTATTGCTGTTGATCGCCATGGTCGGACTGGCTGGCTGCGCCGGCAACGAAGCGTCGGAGCAGCCGCATCAGCCCAAAGCAAATGCGGCGTGGCGCAAAAGTCTCGGCGACGCGACCTTCATCACGCTGGCGGCGGGCGAAACGCGGGAGTTCAAGATCACCACGGACTTGCAGACTTTCGGTTTCCCGGAGGGAATAAGCTACTTCGTCGGCCTTGCGCTGCCCCGATCCGACCGACCCCGGACGCTTACGCTGCGTACACTGCCGGTCAACCCGCTCAGGCCGCGGGCGACGCACGTGTTCATCCCGAGAATCGCCATCGTGGCTTCCGACGGCAAGGTGAGTCGGTATGCCGAGCCCGATTTCCGTCCGGGCACCCCGGGCCTCCTCGCCCGGAGCAGCAGCTGGCAGGGCAGCGTCGAACTCGCCGCCGGGGAGTTACGCATCGCCGTGTATACGGCCACGCTCCTCCCGCGGACATTGCGCCTGCCCCAGGTAAACGAGCCCGGCGGCTATTGGTACGTCCCGTCCGCGCCGACCGGCGTGATCGAGATCTCGCTCAATGACGGCTGAAGTCGCGACCGGTTACACGCGCCGCGAGCGCAGCGCCCGCCGGCTCGGTCACTGCGCGCTCATCGCAGCCGCCTGCTGCGCGCTCGCCTCGCATGCCCAGGTCCCTCCCTCGCCGGCCGAGAAGGCGGGCTATGGCGGGCTTCACGCCACCGCCGCGCGCGGCGATGCGGCGGGAATCAAGGCATTGATCGCCAAGGGCGGGAAGCCCGATGTCCGCGACGGCTACGCGCGCACCCCGCTTCACGTCGCGGCCTACGGCGGGCACCACGAGGCGATGCGCGCGCTCATTGCAGCGGGTGCGAATCCCAATGCGCTGGAGCGGGACCGCTACGACATCGTCACCATCGCGGCGGTCGCCAACGACGCGGCCACGCTCAAGGTCGCGCTCGAGCTGGGTTGCAGCGCGAAAAACGTCACCAGCCGCTACGACGGCACCGCGCTGATCGCCGCCGCGCACCTGGGCCACGTGGAGATCGTGCGCATGCTGATCAAGGCCGGCGCGCCGCTCGATCACGTCAACAACCTCGGCTGGACGGCGTTGATCGAGTCCATCGTGCTCGGCGACGGCGGGCCCCGTCACACCGAAACGCTGAAGGCGCTGGTCGAGGCCGGCGCGAGCCCGAACCTGGCCGACCGCAATGGGCAGACGCCGCTCACGCTCGCGCGGCGGCGCGGCCACGGGGAAATGGTGAAGCTACTCGAGCGGGCCGGCGCGCGTTGATCCGGCGCGCGCAGGATCAGGTCCGCTCGGACTTGAGTCGGGCAAGCGCCTTCGCCCGCCACAAGGGCCAGGCGCGGTTGTATTCCTGCACCGGGACCGAGGCCTTGACCTCGGCCTCGTCCAGTCCGGTGATTCTCCCGCCGGGTCCCGCGATCAGCATCGCCTGCGCCTGCATCTTGGCGCTCATCTCCAGGTAGATGCTGCGGCCGACGGCACGCGGCAGGTTCTCGCCCACGATGACGGCGCCGTGCCCGCGCATCAGTGCGGCGGGCTTTGCTCCGAGGGTGCGCGCCAGCGCCTGGCCGAGATCGGGCGTCTTCACCAGCAGATCGGTGCCCTTCTGGACGTCGCGGATCTCGAAATTCGGCAGCCCGTCGCCGATGAAAGCCGCCATGTGGAAGATCGCGCGCATCGGCACCGCCGTGATGCTGTACGGAACGACCGATTGCGAGTGGCTGTGGACCACGGCGGTCACTTCGGGCCGCGCCTTGTAGACTTCGCCGTGGATGAAGCGCTCGCGCACCGACTCGCGGCCGCGCGCATCCCGCGGATTGCTGTCGAGGTCGTACTCGATGATGTCGTCCTCGGTCACGAGCTCCGGCGCGCGGTGTCCGGCGAGAAAATACCGGTTCGGGTCGCGCTGCGAGCGCACGCTCACGTGCCCGTAGGCGTCGATCACCTCGTGCTCCGCGAGGATCCGGTAGGCAGCGACCAGGTCTTCGATAGGGCTCATTCCGCGGTCTCCGATGTTCGATCAAAGAATCTCGAGATTATGGCGTCGACCGCCACGCGCGCCACCGGGGGTCAGATCCCGGAGGGGCCCTCTTCCGCCCCTCGGCGCGCACCCCTTGCTCATCACGGCTCCTTGAGCGTGCGCCGCTTCCACGCCTTCCACGCGCGCCCCAGCCCGTAGCCTTCGCGCGCCTCGATCAGCCGCGCCTCCGCCGGGTCGAGATACTTGATCGGCGCGCCCTGCGTCATGATCATCGCCTGCGCCTGGAGCTTCGCGTTCAACGCGAGAAAGATGCTGCGCCCGACGACCCGCGGTATCGAGGGCCCGACCACGGTCGCGCCGTGCCCGCGCATCAGGACGGCCGGCCGGTCCGCGATGCTCTTCGCCAGCGCGCGCCCGAGCGCGGGATCGCGGATCAGCATGTCGGTGATGCCCGCCGCATCGCGAATCTCGAACACGGGAACGCCGAGCGCGATGAACGCCGCGCGGTGGTACATCGGCTGCAGGGGGACTTTGATGACGCCGAACGGGATGACGGGCGGCGCGTGCGTGTGCACGATCGCCTTCACGTCCGGGCGCGCCCGGTAGATCTCGCCGTGGATGAAGCGCTCGGTGTAGAGATCGCGCTCCATCACCTCCACCGGGACGCTGTCGAGGTCGAACTCGAGGATATCCTCGGCGCGCACCAGCTCCGGGGCGAGCGAGCGCGAGAGGAGGAAGCGGCCGGGGTCGCGATCGTGGCGAACGCTCACGTGCCCCCAGCCGTCGAGCACGCCTTCCTGCGCCAGGATGCGGTTCGCCGCGACCAGGTCCTCGATCAGCAGCGGGTCCGCGGGACCCGCCGTGGGGGAGTGATTCGCGACTCGTGACTCGTGACTGGTGGACATGGACCTGCTCCGGCGGCCGTTAACATCCAGTATCGTGCGCCGCTACTTCCTCCGCGCCCTGGCCGCGGATTTTCCGGCTGGCGCCGCGGCCAGGTGCAGCCCCAGCACCTTCATGGCGTTTACATGATAAACCTTGTCGCGGACCGCCGGCGCGAGCTTGAGCGAATCGATCGCGCGGATGCTCTCGCGGATGAAGACCGGCCCGCCCTCGGGGTCGAACGGGCAGTCGGTGCCGAACAGCACGCGGTCGGCGCCGAAGAAATCGAGCCCGCAGCGGATCGCCGGCGCGGAGCCGTTCACCGCCGTGTCGCCGTAGAACATCTTGAAGTAATCGAGCGGCCGCTTGCCCAGCCGCCTGAGCAGGGCGCCGTAGTCCTCGTCGGAGGTGCGCGCGCCCATCTGATCCATGCCGAGGCCGATGCGCTGGTCGAAGTACGGCGCCATCGCGCCGAGGTGGTGCGTGATGACCTTCAGGTCGGGCAGCTTTTGCAGCATCCCCGAGAACACCATGCGCGCCATGCAGGCGCTGGTTTCGTAGGGCCAGCCGAACAGCCACCAGATCTCGTACTTCGACTTGGCTTCGACCGGATAGTCGGCGAATTTCGCGGTGCGCACCGGGTGCAGCCAGATCGGCAGATCGTATTTCCGCACGCAACGCTCGAACACCGGAAAGTACTCCGGCTCGTCGAGCGGCCGGCCGTTGACGTTGGTGAAGAGCTGAACGCCCTTCGCGCCGAGCTTCATGATCGCCCGATCCATCTCCTCCAGCGCCGCCGAAACGTTGTTCATCGGCAACGACGCGACGAACGCCGGGAACGGGTCGGGGTGGGTCGCGACGATTTCCGCCATGCCGTCGTTGGCGAGCCGCGCGAGGGCCGGGGACTCCTCCGGGCCGGCCAGGAACTCGATCGCCGGCAGCGAGAGGGTCAGGACCTGCTTGTAGCCCTTGAACCGGCGCATCATGCGCAGGCGCGCGTCGAGATCCCAGAGCACCGGTATGTTGAGCCAGCGCTTGATCGACGCCGCCAGCGCAGGATTCGCTTCGGCGATGCGCTGCATGCGCTCGAAGAAGGACTGCGGAAAAATGTGCGGAAAGATATCGAGCTTCAGGTCGTTCTTCATGGCTTGTTCGCGTCCTACGGGCCGAGCCTGAACATTAGACGATCTCATGGCGCGCCGCAATTATTGTCGCTGTCCCCCGACACGCGACGTAGATTGCGTTTCCAGTCGCTCCCGCATGGGTCCCGTCATATCTTGTAACACTTTGTTACCCGAACGCCTTGCGCCCTTTGCTAGTCTTACCGTGAGGATCATGGTCGAGGAAGAGTCGGTCATGGACAGATTGAGGACGATCGTGCTTGTTGCCGCCGCGCTGCTTGCCGCGGCGGCGAGCGCCGCCGCGCTGGCTCACGGGGGCGGCTTTCACCATCGGCCGCGGGTGAGCGTCGGGTTCGTGTTCGGCGGCCCGGCGTTCTGGGGTTACCCCGCCTATTACTATCCGTATCCCTACAACTATCCACGGGCCGTCGGCGTGCCCGCCGAGCCGACCGTGTACATCGAGCGCGGCGATGCGTCCGCGCCGCCGGCGCAGGCACAGGATTACTGGTACTACTGCCCCGAAGCCAAGGCTTACTACCCCTACGTTAAGCACTGCGCCGGGCCGTGGCAACGGGTTGCTCCGCAGCCGCCGGGTGGATGATCCGAGGGATGAGGACGGAGGGATGAGGGATGAGGAATAGAACTGATTTGTGGCGTCTCGGCGGTTCAATTCTTGGTTTGCTGGTGCTGGCCGGGTGCGTGACGGTGCCGACCGGGCCGAGCGTGATGTCGCTGCCGGGAACCGGCAAGAGTTTCGACCAGTTCCGCGTTGACGACTTCGAGTGCCGCCAGTTCGCCAGCGTGCAGGCCGGCGGATCCAGCGCCCAACAAGCTGCCACCGACAGCGGCGTCAGGAGCGCCGCGGTCGGCACGGCGGTCGGTGCTGCGGCCGGCGCCCTGATAGACGGCAGCAGCGGCGCCGGTGTCGGCGCCGGGATTGGCCTCCTGACCGGTGCACTGGCGGGTTCAAGCGCTGCCAATGCCTCTGCCTATACCCTGCAGCAGCGCTACGACATCGGCTACACGCAATGCATGTACGCGAAGGGCCACAAGGTGCCGGTCGCGGGACGCTTCATGGCTGCTAGCGAACGGCCGGCGCCGCGGCGCTACTACGCACCGCCTCCGCCCCCGCCCCCCGGCTATCAGCAGCGGTAACGAAGGCTGGCAGTCAGCCGCTCTTCCTGCTTTCACCGCGCTGCGCCAGCGACAACAGGCCGCCGCACGCCATCAGCGCCGCGTTGATCCAGAACACCGGCGGCAGCCCCAGCGCGGTGCCCACGGCGCCGAACACGATCGGTCCGGTCACCCGCACGAAATTGTTGGCCGTCAGGCGCAGCCCCAGGGTCTGCCCGGAACGCCCCTGCGCGGAGCGGCTGAACATGAGGATCACGGTGAGGGGGACGCCGATGCCCATGCCGAGCCCGAAGAAGAATGCGATCGAAGCCAGCACGATCGCGTTTTCGGTGAGCGGCACCAGCGCGAAGCCGATCGCGCCCGTGAAGAGCGCCCAGGCGAGGAGCGTCTCTGCGGTCACTCGCTTGACCAGGCGCGCGAGAAACAAGCGCACGACGAAGGACGCGACCGCCAGGGTCGCCAGGATGGCGCCGATCGCGGACGCCGACAGCCCCTTCGCGTGTCCGTAGATCGGCAGGTAGAACTGGAAGAGATCCTGCCCGAGCTGCACGATCGCGCTGGTGAGAAGCATGAGCCCTATCGCGCGGTCGCCCAGGGCACGGAATGCGCCGGGTCCTTTGGCGGCCGGCGGATGGGCGCGCGGGTACACGCTGCCCCAGATCACCAGCAGCGCCAGCGCGATCAGCGGCTGCGCCGCGGTGACGAGGCACGCCGCCGCGTGACCCGCGGTGTCGATCGCGACGCCCGCGATCAGCGGACCGAAAAAATTGGTGAGGGATCCGGCGAGGCTGAAGTTGCTGAAATTCCGCGCGTGGTCTTCCGGCCTGCCCAGGGTGCCGATCAGGTTCTGCAGCGTGACGTGGTAGAACGCGAGCGCAAGGCCGTTCAGCGCCGCAGCCACGTAGAGCGCCGGCAGGGCTCTGAAAAAGAACGGGAGCGCGAGCGATACCGCGCCGCAGGCGGCGGCGAACAGCAGCAGGCCGCGCGCGCCGCGGCGGTCGGTGAGCGCGCCGACCGGCCACGACAGCAGCAAGGGAAACAGGTACAACAGGCCGCCGATCACGCCGACCGCGGAAACCGGCGCGCCGAGCTCGAGCGCGTAGAGCGTGAGCAGCACGCGGGCCGCGTTGGCCCCGACAAAGTTGAAGAAGGTCAGGGCCAGCGTCAGGCGGATCGCCACGTGCCCTCGATCAGTCGACCGCCGCGCTTACAGCCCCAGGATGCGCCCGATCTCGGAAATGTACTGGCTGGTCTTGAGGCCCCGGGCGACCGCGGCGTCGATCGCTTCCTCCAGCACCGTGCGCACGCCATGCAAGCCGTCGCTCACCCAGTGGTGCCTGCGGATCGGCGAGTTGAGCACGTTTTTCAGCGTCTCCACTTCGTCGCGCAGCCGCTGCACGTCCTGGGAGGCGCCCGGCAGCTTCGCGAGGTCCCGCTCCAGCGCCGCGATCAGCCGGGCCACTTCCTCGAGGTCGATTTCCCTCGTAGAGCCGCCCTTTCTTTCACCGTCCGCCAAGGCATTCCTCCGTCACGTGTAACAGATTACTATCGGTGACGGCCGATCGCCAGCAGCGCCCGCTCGAGTAAACGCGGCTCCTGATCAAGGGGAAAGCGGATGCATCGCAAATGCTATAATTTGCGTCCCGTTTCGCGCCCGTAGCTCAACTGGATAGAGTACTTGGCTACGAACCAAGGGGTAGGGGGTTCGAATCCCTCCGGGCGCGCCAGACCCGCGTAAAAAAAGGCCAGCGATCAGCTGGCCTTTTTTCCTTGGGACACCAATTGTGACGCGGGTTCGTTTACCCGCCGGCTCGTCACCCCCTCACTTGGTCGGCCCCTTGTACTTCCCGTCCACCATGTTGGGCACCAGTGCCTCGCCCTTCTGCCTCTTGTCGTCGATTTCCTTGACGGCCTCCTCCAGCGCAACCATGCGGTAGGCCGTGGAGGGGTGCGATGCGCTGTGATTGGTCTTGATGTTCGCGGGATGCGCCGCCGCCATCCGCCTCCAGAACTTCGGCGCGTCCGCGATCGGCATACCCGCTTGCGCCATGACGTACAAGCCCACGTAATCCGCTTCCGCCTCGAACTCCTGCGAGTAGGCGGCTCCGGCAACTTGCGATATATTCGGGTTCACCTGTCCGCGGCTGAGCAGTATCAGCGCGATGTCCGCCAGCACGCCGAGCCCCACGTTCTGCTTTCTCGCCTCGATATGCTTCATGATGTTGTGGGCCATCTCGTGGGATATCACCAATGCCAGCTCGTCGTCGTTCCTGGTGAAATTCACCATGCCTCTCGTAATGACGATTTGCTTGCCGTCTGCGAACGCGTTGATCGTCTGCTGCGGCCCCAGCGTGATCGGAAACCGGCAGGCCCGCTCGGGCTTGACGACGATCGAAAGGGTTTCGCCCGAACGCTCGATTTCATAGGTGAGCGGATCTTCCGGTCGCACCTTCTCATAGAGCGCAATCAGCCCTTCGCTGTCGCTGGTCCGGACGCCGTTTATGCTCCTGATCACGTCCCGCGGCTTGATCCCGGCCGCATCCGCCGGGCTGCTTTCCAGCACGAACAGCACGGTCCGCCTCTCGCCGATCCCGTACTTGCTTTCAAGAACCGGTCCCGTTGCCCCCTTGGGCTTGGTCATCGAGTAGAGCCCGACGTCGGGGCCAACCAGGTCACCGCACAGCGAGTTGGCTTTGGTCGCGAGCGGCCGGTAAACACGGCTGATCCGCTTTTGCTCGTCCACCATCTCGCTTACAGCGATCTCCATTTGCCGGGCAGCCTCGGCTTTCGTCGCTTCGTCCGATACCTGGACCCGCTGCGTAGCGGGGGCCGCGCACGCGGTGAGCAACGCTGCCAAGCCGATGGCGAGTAGACATCGCGCCCCACGGGCCGCGTCACCCAACCGGTGCATTCCCCTCAGTTTCATCGTCGCCCTCCCGGTCGTCTGCGCGGCCGTCTCTGGATGCGCCATTAGCCTAGCGCGTCCCCGGCCAAAAAGATACCGGCATACCGGGTCATTCCCAGTTACGATATCAGCGCGCAGATCACGCCACCATCCCATGATCGTGGGAGCTTGTAGTCGCTTTGTCACTGCGTCACGGCGTCACCCCAGGACCGGATGGCTGCGCACCCACTCCGTCGCCTGCTCATAGGCATGGCCGACGCGGTAGACCAGCGCCTCGCTGAAGGGCTTGCCGACGATCTGCATGCCGAGAGGCAACCCCGCTTTGGAGAACCCGACCGGCACCGAGAGCGCCGGGCCGCCGGTAAGGTTGAACGGCGCGCGCGCCTGGCGGCCGTAGGTGCGCTCGATCGCCGCGGGATCGTCGATGCGGCAGGCCGGGTCCATGGAGCTCGCGGTAACAGCTACGTCGATGCCGGCAAGAAGCCCGTGGAACGCTTTCGCCAGCTTGCTGCGCACGCGCGTTGCGTTGATGTAATCCGCGGCACGCACGAAGGCGCCTGACAGGATTCTTTCCCGCGCCAGGCGCCCGTAGTCCTGCGGCCGCTCGCGCAGCCATTTCTCGTGAATCGCGTACGCCTCGCTGGAGAGGATCGTGCGATTGCAGGCGTTCCATTCGCCGAGCGGGGCGGATTCCACCTCGCGCACGTCCGCCCCGAGGTCCGCCAGCACCTTCAGCGCCGCCTCGATGCCGGCGACCATCTCGGGATCG
>JBOIEM010000019.1:0-9335 GCA_050741115.1 Burkholderiales bacterium | reverse complement strand
AGTAGTAGCAGGCGTGCTGCCAGCTGATCCAGCGGTGCGGTACCCCGTGCGTGTCGAGCGTGAGGATCAGCGGGTAACCGCCCTGCTGCACCGCCCCTAGTTCAGTTGCGATATCCATGCGCTGCATCGGTTCCATTGCACCGGCGATCGGTACAGGAGGAAATTTACCAGATTTTTGAATTTGAGGCAGTTTTCCGACTCGCGGTCGCGTCCGGGCCGGGCGGGGGCGGTGGAAGACGGTTGGTGGGACGCAGTGCAGCAAGGTATAATGACGCTCAGTGATCAGAACCCTACTCGAGTGCCGCTGCCGGCTGTCGTAACCTTGATTCCAGCCGGCACCTCTTCTCCGCTGCAGGACGCCCCCGCTACCGCCAAGCCGTCCTTTTCCGCTCTCGGATTGATCCCCGAGCTGCTGCGCGCCGTCGTCGAGCAGGGCTATACCGAGCCGACACCGATCCAGGTCAAGGCGATCCCGCCGATTCTGCAGCGTCGCGACGTCATGGGCGCGGCGCAAACTGGAACCGGCAAGACGGCGGGTTTCGCGCTGCCGCTGCTCCAGCTGCTCGCCCCCCAGGCCAATACGAGCCTGTCTCCGGCGCGGCATCCGCTGCGGGTGCTGATCCTTACGCCGACCCGCGAGCTCGCCGCGCAGGTGGAGGAAAGCGTGCGGACCTACGGGAAGTATCTGCCGCTGCGCTCCACGGTCGTATACGGCGGGGTGGACATCAGTCCACAGATGAAGGCACTGCATGCGGGCGTCGAGATTCTGGTTGCGACGCCCGGTCGACTGCTTGACCACCTGCACCAGAAGAGCCTGAACCTGTCGCGGGTGGAATTCCTGGTGCTCGACGAAGCCGATCGCATGCTCGACATGGGCTTCCTTCCCGACATCACGCGCATCCTGGCGGTACTGCCCAAGCAGCGGCAAAACCTGCTGTTTTCGGCCACCTTCCCGGATGAAGTGCGTCGGCTCGCCAAGGAGCTGCTGCACCTGCCGGTGACGGTCGAAGTCGCGCCGCGCAACGCACCCCCCGACCTCGTTTCGCACCTGGTCTATCCCGTTCCTGCCTTACGCAAGCGTGCGCTGCTCGTCCACCTCATCCGTTCACGGGACATACGGCAGGTGCTGGTATTCGTGCGCATGAAGCGCGACGCAAACCGCCTCACCCGCCAGCTCCAGCACGACGGCGTCGCCGCGAAGGAGATACACAGCGACCGCACTCAGGCCGAGCGCATGCAGGCGCTCGAGGACTTCAAGCAAGGCAAAGTTCCGGTTCTGGTCGCGACCGACATCGCGGCGCGCGGCCTCGATATCGAGGAGCTGCCGTTCGTGATCAACTTCGAGCTGCCTCACACCGCGGAGGATTACGTGCACCGCATCGGCCGCACCGCCCGCGCGGGGCTGCCGGGCGAGGCGATCTCGCTGGTGAGCCCCGACGAGATGAAGTACCTGGAGGACATCGAGCGGCTGCTCAAGCGCAAGCTGCCCCGGGCCGCCGCGCCGGAGTCCCTGGCTGAGAGCCGCCATCCATCCCGTTCGAGGGACACGCGCCATGAGCGTGGAGGACGGCACCACGCTGCCAAGGCACATCGCGAGCCCGAGCCGCGCCATCACGCCAAGGCGCAGCACCCGCCCAAGCCCATTGCCGCCGCACGGACTTCGCCGCCTGCATTCGATTTCTCCAAGCCGTACGAGCCCTCCTCGCCGAAGCCGGCGCCGGCCTCCACCGCGGCACCCGTAGCGTACAGAAAGCACCACCGTCCCACGGCCGCATTGCTCGGCGGCGGTTCCGCGAAGCGCGAGCCCCATAAATAGATGGCGGGATAAATGACGAGTGAATGGACGCGCTGAGCGTTCCCGAGTTCGTCTTCTTCAGCCTCGTCATCATCCTGTCGTTCGCGATCTGCGGCAGCGCCGGCTTTGGCGGCGTGCCCCTTGTTCTGAGATAGACTCGGTCCAGCCGTGAACACCATCGCCCCCCGTCAATTGAAGTCCCTGCTGCACGGCGCGGCCGAGACCGCCCTGCTCGACGTGCGCGAAGCCGGTCAGTTCGGCGAGTCGCACCTGCTGTTCGCGACGCCCCTGCCCTACAGCCGGCTCGAGCTCGACATCGGCGCGCTGGTGCCGAGAAAAACCGTGCGTATCGTCCTCTGCGACGACGGCCGGCTCGACGTGGCCTCACGTGCGGCAGGCCGTCTCGAGGCGCAGGGCTACACCAACGTCTCCGTGCTCGCGGGCGGCACCGCGGCCTGGGCGGCGGCGGGATACTCCCTCTATCAGGGCGTCAACGTGCCGAGCAAGCTCTTCGGAGAGCTGGTCGAGCACGCCTGCCACACGCCGCGCGTGACGCCACAGGAACTCGCCCGCATGCGCGCCGCCGGCGAGGATCTCGCGATACTCGACGGCCGGCCCTTCGCCGAATACGGGAAGATGAACATTCCGGGCGGCATCTGCTGCCCCAACGCGGAGCTGCCCTACCGCGTCTCGAGCATCGTCGGAAATCCGAAGACCCGGATCGTGGTGAACTGCGCCGGCCGCACCCGCAGCATCATCGGGGCGCAGACTCTTATCAATTTCGGCATCCCTAACCCCGTCTTCGCTCTGGAGAACGGTACGCAGGGCTGGGTGCTTGCCGGACTCGAACTCGAGCGCGGCGCCTCGCGCAAGTACCCGGACGTGGTCGATGCCGCCGCCTTGCCCGTGCTGCAGGCGGCGGCGAAAAAGCTCATGGAGCGGTTCGCGGTCCGGAGCGCCCCCGCCGCCGAGGTGCAGGCGTGGCTCAACGAAGCGGACCGCACCACCTACCTGTGCGATGTGCGCACTCCCGAGGAATTCGCGGCGGGCTCGATCCCCGGCGCGGCGCATGCGCCCGGCGGCCAGTTGATCCAGGCGACCGACCAGTGGGTCGGCGTGCGCGGGAGCCGCATCGTGCTGATCGACGGCGGCGAAAATATCCGCGCGCCGGTGGTCGCGAGCTGGTTGCGGCAACTGGGTTTCGAATCGTGGGTGCTCGAGGGAGGCTCCCGCTCGGGACTCCGGGGCTCACCCCCACCCAAGCCCGCGCTGCCCTCGCTGCCGGGAATCCCGGCCGGCCAGCTCAAGCACGCGCTCGATGCGGGCCGCTGTGGCGTGCTTGACCTGGGCGGGAGCATGGACTTCCGCAAAGCCCATATTCCCGGAAGCCGCTGGAGCACGCGCGTCCGCGTCACCGAGGACGCCCGTAATGAGCGCGATTCAATCGTGCTGGTGTCCGCGGATCCCGATGTCGCGCGGCTGGCGGCGATCGATCTGTTCGAAGCCGGCGTGATAGACGCGAAGCTGCTCGACGGCGGGCTCCCGGCGTGGACGCGCGCTGGTTACCCGACCGTATCCTCGCCTGCCGATCCGCCCGATGCGGAATGCATCGACTATCTCTTCTTCGTTCACGACCGGCATGCGGGCAATCGCGAGGCCATGAAGCAGTACCTCGCCTGGGAAACCGGCCTCCTCGCCCAGCTCGACGAGCAGGAACGGGCGTTGTTCAAGGTCAGTTCACCTGGAGCTTGAGGTCGCGCACGACCTTGCCCCATTTGGCGTACTCGATTCGGAGGAACTCGCCGAAGGCCTTCGGATCGGTGGCCACGATGTCGGTGCCCGCCCGCTGGAACGCGGTCCGCACCTCCGCGCTCTGGAGCAACTTCGTCAGCTCGCTCTGGATGCGCTTGATCGCCGCCGCAGGAGTTCCCCGGGGCGCGAGGAATCCCGTCCACAGCGTGGCATCGTAGCCCGGCAGGGTTTCCGCGATCGTGGGTATGTCCGGAAGCTCCGGCGAACGCTTGGCGCTCGTGACCGCGATGATCCGCAGCTGGCCCGCCTGGTGATTCTGGATGATGCTCGAGAGGCCGAGGCAGCCGATCTTGATCTGGCCGCCCAGCAGGTCGGCCCGCACTGGCCCGCTGCCCTTGTACGGGACGTGCACCATGTCGATCCCCGCCATGCCGGCAAACAGCGCCTGGAACAGGTGCATCGCGCCACCCTGGCCCGAGGAAGCGTAGTTGTGCTTGCCCGGCTCCTTCTTCGCCAGCGCGATGAGATCCTTCACCGACTTGACGGGGAGCGAGGGATGCACCGCCAGTCCGTACGGCTGGCTCGCGATCTGCATGATCGGCGCGAAATCGTTCAGCGGATGAAACGGCACATTCTTGTACAGGTTCGGAAAGATGGCGTGCGGTGATCCCGTGCCGAGCAGCGTGTGGCCGTCGGGATTCGCCTTCGCCGCAATGTCGGTGCCGATCAGTCCGCCGGCGCCCGTGCGGTTGTCGATCACGACCTGCTGGCCCAGGCCTTCCGGCAGCTTCGCCGCGACGATGCGCACCAGCACGTCGGTCGAGCCGCCCGCGCCGAACGGGATGATCACGCGGACCGGCCGGCTCGGGTAGCGCTCCGCCGCCCATCCCCAGGAGATACCGGCCACGACCAGCGCGCCGGCGCACGCCAGTCTCGAAAAAATCGCCTTCCTCATCTTGTCCTCCTCGGTTTGATGGCTCTGGTTTTTGGACCGCTCCCGGGTCGCCCCGTTCGAGCCGAGCGAATCATACCACTGCATGCCGCGCGCGCCGAACCGCGGAGTCGTTCCCGCCGTACGCGGTAGCGGCCGCGTGCTACCATCTTCCCCCGGCCCACGGAGGTTTCCATGAACGACAACCGGAGCGCGGTCCGCTTTCCCGGGTCGCTCGGTACCGCCCTTGCCGCCCGTCTCGATATTCCGCCCGTCAGGCCCGCCGCCTTTGCGCTGTTCGCGCACTGCTTTACCTGCTCGAAGGAATCGCTCGCCGCTGCGCGCATCAGCTCGGCGTTGACGGCGCGGGGCATCGCGGTCCTGCGCTTCGATTTCACGGGGCTCGGCGGCAGCGAGGGTGATTTCGCCAATACCAATTTCTCCTCGAACATCGCCGACCTCGCCGCCGCCGCTTCCTGGCTGCGCGAGCACCATGAGGCGCCCAGGCTCCTGATCGGCCACAGCCTGGGCGGTGCGGCGATGCTCGCGGCGGCGCGCGCGATTCCGGAGGCGGCGGCGGTCGCGACGATCGGCGCGCTGTTCGACCCGGCCCACGTGCGGCGCCTGCTCGCGCCGGCGCTGCCCGAGATCGAGGCGGCAGGCGAAGCAACGGTCGAGATTGCGGGCCACGCTTTCCGCATCAAGAAGCAGTTCCTCGAGGATATCGGGAGCCGCGACAACCGCGAGGCCATCGCCAGCCTCCGCAAGGTCTTGCTGATCTTCCACTCCCCGCGCGACACCACGGTCGGCATAGACAACGCGGCGCAGATCTACGACGCGGCGCGGCACCCCAAGAGCTTCATCTCGCTCGATGACGCCGACCATCTGCTCACGCGCAGGGAGGACGCCGAGTACGTCGCGGCGGTGCTCGCGGCCTGGGCGAGCCGCTATATCGGCGCGCCGGCCGTGGACGCGCGGCCCATCCGAGCCGGCGCGCCCGGTGTCGTCACGGTCGCCGAAACCCGCGAAGGCAAGTTCGCGCAGGCGATCACCGTCGGGAAGCACCGCCTGCGCGCGGACGAGCCGGTGAGCGCGGGCGGCGCCGACAGCGGGCCCTCCCCCTATGACCTGCTGCTCGCCGCGCTCGGCGCGTGCACGGCGATGACCGTCCGCATGTACGCGGACCTGAAGCAGCTGCCCCTCGAGCAGGTGACGGTGCGGCTCAGGCACGAAAAGGTGCACGCTCAGGACTGCGCCGAGTGCGAGACCCGGGAGGGAAAGATCGATCGCATCGAGCGCGAGATCGAGCTGCAAGGAGCGCTCGACGATGCTCAGCGCGGGCGCCTGCTCGACATCGCCAACAAGTGCCCGGTCCACCGCACGCTGCACTCCGAGGTCTGGATCCCGACCCGGCTCAAAGCCTGATGCTTGCGATCCGCGAGGTGTCCAAGTCCTATGGCGGCGCGCGGCCGCGCGCGGTGCTGCGCAGCGTCTCGCTCGAAGTCCGGCGCAGCGAATACGTGGCCATCGTCGGCGAGTCCGGGGTCGGCAAGTCCACGCTCCTCAACCTCGTCGCCGGGCTCGATACTCCCGACCGCGGCGTCATCACACTGAACGGCGCCGAACTCACCGCGCTCGACGATGCCGCGCGCACGCTTATCCGGCGCAACCGGATGGGCTTCGTATTCCAGGCGTTCCACCTCCTGCCGCATCTCACCGTCGCGCAGAACGTCGCCCTGCCCCTTTCCCTCAACGGCGTGGACCCCGCGCAGGCGCAGGCGCGCCTCGCGGATATGCTCGCCGCGGTGGGGCTTGCCGCAGCCGCCGGCGCCTATCCACGGGAGCTTTCCGGCGGCGAAATGCAGCGCGTCGCGATCGCCCGCGCGCTGGTGCACCGGCCGTTGCTCGTGCTCGCCGACGAGCCCACCGGCAATCTCGACGCGGAGACCGCAAAGCAGGTGCTCGCGCTCCTGCGCGAGCAGGTGAAGCGCGAATCCGGCGCAGGCATCCTGGTCACCCATTCCGCGCTCGCGGCCGCGAGCGCCGACCGTGTCCTTGTTCTCTCGTCCGAGGGACTCCATCCGCAGACGTGAGAGTGACGGGTGACTCGTGACTCCTGCTCGAACCGCGACCCGTGACCCGCGAGTCCCTGCGCCTGGCGACCGTTTTCTGCTGTTCCAGGCGCTGGTCGCGGGGCCGTTGCGCGAGAATCCCGGCCGCGCGGCCCTGGCGGTCCTCGCCATCGCCCTGGGGGTTGCCCTGGGAATCGCCGTCCACCTCGTCAATTCAAGCGCGCTCAACGAATTCGAGATCGCCGCGCGGCACCTCGCCGGCGAGGCCGATCTCGTGGTGCGTGGACCGCGCGCCGGCTTCGATCAAGCGTGGTACCCGCGGCTCGCGCGCCTGCCGCAGGTCGAGGCCGCCAACCCGGCGCTGGAACTCGAGGTGCCGCTCGCCGGCCGCCCGGATACCCTGCGCATTCTGGGCTTCGATCCATTGCGGGCGGCGCAGGTGCAGCCGTCGTTGCTGCCCGAGCGCTCGAGCATGACGCTGGACCTCTTCGATGCCGACGCGATACTGCTCAGCCCGTCCGCGGCGGAATGGCTCGGCCTGAAGCCGGGTGACCGCCTCGAGGTGCAGGTTGGCACCCGCGCGCTCACCCTCAACGTCGCCGGCCTTCTGCCGCGAGGCGCATACCGCCAGAGGCTGGGCGTCATGGACATCGGCGCCGCTCAATGGCGTCTGGCGCACCTCGGGCGCCTGAACCGGGTGGATCTGCGCGTAAAGCGCGGCACCGACGTCTCCGCGTTTCGCCGCGAATTGCAGGCCTCGCTTCCGGCCGGCGTCCAGGTGATGACGCCCGACGACGAGGGGATGCGCGGCGCGAGCCTGTCCCGCGCATACCGCCTCAACCTCGACATGCTGGCGCTGGTTGCGTTGTTTACCGGCGCGTTCCTCGTGTTCTCCTCGCAGGTGCTCGCCCTGCTGCGCCGGCGCGCCCAGCTCGCGCTCTTGCGGGCACTGGGGGTCACGCGCGGCACGCTCGTCGCCCGCCTCCTCGCGGAAGGTGCGCTGATCGGCGTGATCGGCGCGATCCTCGGCACGCTCTGCGGCTACGCGCTCGCGCGCCACGCCCTCGCAGTGGTCGGCGCCGATCTCGGGGCCGGATACTTCCGCAGCATCATCACCGGCCTGGTCATCGAGCCCGGCACGTTCGCGTTTTTCGCCGCTCTCGGCGTGCTGTTCGCCGTGCTGGGGGCGGCGGCGCCAGCGTGGGAGGCCGCGCGGCGTCCTCCCGCGCAGGCGTTGCGCGCGGGTGACGAGGAGGAAGGCCTGAAGAAACTGCATACGCTGGGGTGGGGCATCGCCTCGATCGCGGCGGGACTGCTGCTCTCGCTCGCACCCGCCGTGAACGGTCTCCCGCTCGCCGGCTACGTCGCGATCGGATTGATCCTCCTCGGCTCGGTGCTGGTCATGCCCCGCCTCGCCGAGTTCTGCCTCGCGCGCCTGCCCCTGCCCCGGCGCGCGGCGCCGGCTCTCGCGATCGCGCAGCTGAAGGCGACGCCGCGGCAGGCGGCGATCAGCGTCGCGGCCATCGTCATCAGCTTCAGCCTGATGGTGTCGATGCTGATCATGGTCAACTCGTTCCGCACGTCGCTCGAGTCCTGGCTCGAACGGATGCTGCCCGCGGACCTCTATCTGAGGCCGGCGCGCTTCGGGGAAACCGCGTTCTTCACGCCCGAGGAGCAGGACCGCATCGCGGCCACGCCGGGAGTCGAGCGCTACGCGCTCATCCGCACCCAGAACCTGCTCCTGGCGCCGGAGCGCCCGCCCGTCACGCTACTCGCGGGGCCGGTCGACGCCGCCGATCCGGGGAAGCTGCTGCCGCTGACGGCTCCCCCCTACAAGCCGCGCCCGGGTGACCCTCCGCCGGTCTGGGTGTCCGAAGTCGCGGCGGATTTCTACGGCTGGCGCGTGGGAGAGCGCGTACAGTTGCCGATCGGCGGCGCGGCTCGCCCCTACACCGTCGCCGGAATCTGGCGCGACTATGCCCGCCAGAGCGGTGCCATCGCCATGAATCGCGAGCTCTACGTCGAGTTGACCGGCGACCGGCTCGTCAACGACGTGGCACTGTGGCTCGCCCCGGGTAGCGCCAGCGCCGACGTTCAGCGGGCCCTGCGCGCGCGGCTGCCCGATGGCGTGGCCTTCGAGATCGCCACGACGCGCGATCTGCGCGAAATCTCGCTGCGGGCGTTCGACCGCACGTTCGCGATCACCTACGCCCTGGAAATCGCCGCGGTGCTGATCGGGCTCTTCGGCGTGAGCGTCTCCTTCAGCGCACAGGCTCTCGCCCGGCGCCGGGAGTTCGGCGTCCTGCGGCACGTCGGCATGACCCGGCGCGAGATCGGCGCCATGTTGGGCTGCGAAGGCGCGATGGTGGCGGCACTCGGCTGCGCCATGGGGCTCGCGACCGGCTGGCTCGCGGGCCTGATCCTCACGCACGTCGTCAACCGCCAGTCCTTCCACTGGAGCATGGAAGTGAGCCTGCCGTGGCTGCCGCTTGCCGGCCTCGCGCTGCTCATCATCGGTGCCGCGACCGCGACCGCGGTATGGAGCGGGCGCGCGGCGATGGGCGAGGATGTCGTGCGCGCCGTACGAGAGGATTGGTGAATCGTGACGGGTGACTCGTGACTGGCAGTTGGCTGAAACCGGATTTAGCAAGACGCCGCGTCTTGGCCTGGCTGGCAAGCACGCTTGCCGCGCCGAAGGCGTTGGGTCAGGTCACGCGTCACGAGTCACGAGTCACGCCGTTCGCTCCCGTGGTGCCGGGGTACGCGATACGCTTCCCGCAGGATG
>JBOIEM010000018.1:0-55474 GCA_050741115.1 Burkholderiales bacterium | reverse complement strand
GCCGCCGGTGAAGGAAAAGGTCTCCTCCTTCCCGCTGCGCTGGTCGACGAGAACGATCCGCAGCCCGCTGTTGAGGAAGGCCAGCTCGCGCAGGCGCTTCGCCAGTATTTCGTAGTGAAACTCGACGCGCCCGAAGATCTCCTTCGCCGGCATGAAATGCACTTCGGTCCCGCGACGCTCCGTCTTCCCCGTGACCTTGAGCGGCGCGACGGTTTCGCCCATGCGGAACTCCATCTGGTGGAGCTTGCCCTCGCGCCGGATCGAGAGCCGCAGCCACTCCGACAGCGCGTTCACCACCGACACGCCCACCCCGTGGAGGCCGCCCGCGATCTTGTAGGAATTGTTGTCGAACTTGCCGCCGGCGTGGAGTTCCGTCATCACCACCTCCGCGCTCGAGCGGCCTTCCTCGTCCTCCGGCTGGGCCTCCGTCGGGATGCCGCGGCCGTTGTCGACCACGCTCACCGAGTTGTCCAGGTGGATCGTGACGGTGATCTCGTCGCAGAAGCCGGCAAGCGCCTCGTCCACTGCGTTGTCCACCACCTCGAACGCCATGTGGTGGAGCCCGGTGCCATCGCTGGTGTCGCCGATGTACATCCCCGGCCGCTTGCGCACGGCCTCCAGGCCCTTCAGGACCTTGATGCTGCTGGCGTCGTATTCCTCGCCGGCCCGCTGCTGCTCGGGTTCGCCTTCCGGTATCGGTATCGTCATTCCTTGCCTCTAGATGCGCATCGGCATGACCACGTAGCGGAACTCCCGGTTGTCCGGCACCGTGACCAGCATGCTGCTGTTGGCGTCCCCGAACGAGCACTCGACCGCCTCGCTGTGGACGTTGTTCAGCACGTCCAGGACATAGGTGATGTTGAACCCGATATCGAGCGCCTCGCCCGCGTACGAAATCTCCAGCTCCTCCTGCGCCTCCTCCTGCTCGTTGTTGGTGCAGGAGATGCGCAGGCTCCCGGCCGATACCGTCCAGCGCACGCCGCGGAATTTCTCGTTGGAGAGGATTCCCGCCCGCTGCAGCGATTGCAGCAGCTCCTGCCGCTTGACGGAGAAGCGCTTCTGGTAGTTCGTGGGCACGACCCGCGTGTAGTCCGGAAACTTGCCGTCGATGATCTTGGTGGTGAGCACCGTGCTGCCGAATCCGAACCGCACCATGTTTGCGAAGATCTCGATCGTGACCGCGTCATCGCTGTCGGCGAGCAGGCGCGCGAGCTCAAGCACCGCCTTGCGCGGCAGTATCACTTCGCGCTTCTCCTGCTGTTGCCCCAGCGGCCGCGCGGCGTAGCTCAACCGGTGGCCGTCGGTGGCGATGACCTTGACCTGTCCGCCCTCGAGCACCAGCAGCAGCCCGTTCAGGTAATAGCGTATGTCCTGCTGCGCCATCGCGTACTGCACCAGCAGCAGCAGCTCCCGCAGCGCCTTCTGCGGCATGGTAACCGTCGCCTGCGCCGCCCCGGGATCGGCCATCGACGGGAAATCCGCCACCGGCAGCGTCTGAAGGTTGAAGCGGCTCTTGCCCGAACGCACCTGCAGCCGGTTGTTCTGCACGTCGAGCGTGGCCTCGGTCCCCTCCGGCAGGGCCCGCAGGATTTCCTGGAGCTTGCGTGCCGATACCGTGAGGCCCGCGTCCTCACCCTGGCCCTTCCCGAGTTCAGTACGCGCCGCCACCTGGATCTCGAGGTCAGTCGCCATCATCAGCAGGGTGCCCGACTTGCGCTCGACGAGGACGTTCGAGAGGATCGGGAGCGTATGACGCTTTTCGACGATGCCGGTTACCGCCTGCAATGGCTTGAGCAATGCATCGCGTTCGAGTTGAACGAGCTTCATAGGCTTTGCTCTAAATTATCTATAGTAGGTATAGTAAGATTAGTAGGGCTCGGTGGTTGCTGTGCAAAAGTCGCAAATGACCCGCGCGACCTGGATCGGGCGGATGGAATAACCCTGTGCGTAAGCTGGTAGCGAACCGGGAAGGATTGTGAACAGCCGACGCATCGCACGGCAGCGCATCTGGATATCCACAAACCACACGGCGGTAGTCAACTCCTCAGGACGTTGAGCAGCGAATTGAAGTCACGGGTCAGGTCGCTGCTCGTGGACTTGAGCAGCGCAATCTTGCGGCAGGCGTGCAGCACCGTGGTGTGATCGCGACCGCCGAACGCGTCGCCGATGTCCGGCAGGCTCAACTGCGTCAGCTCCTTGGCGAGCGCCATCGCGACCTGCCGCGGGCGGGCGATGTTCCGGCTGCGCTTCTTCGAGTACATCTCCGAGACCTTGATCTTGTAGTAGTCGGCGACGGTCTTCTGGATGTTCTCGATGGAAACCTGCCGGTGCTGTATCGCCAGCAGGTCGCGCAGAGCCTCGCGGCAAAGCTCGACCGAGAAATCCCGCCCCGAGAACCGCGCGTAGGCAATCACGCGCTTCAAGCCTCCCTCGAGCTCGCGCACGTTCGACTGGATGTGCTTGGCCAGGAAAAACGCAACCGCCTCGTCGAGCTTGATGCCTTCGGCTTCCGCTTTCTTGAGGAGAATGGCCACGCGCATCTCAAGCTCCGGCGGCTCGACCGCCACCGTGAGGCCCCAGCCGAAGCGCGAGATCAGGCGGTTCTCGATTCCGGCGATCTCCTTCGGATAGGTGTCGCAGGTGATGACGACCTGCTTGTGCGCCTCGATCAGCGCGTTGAACGCGTAGAAGAATTCCTCCTGGGTGCGGCTCTTGCCGCTGAAGAACTGGATGTCGTCGACCAGTAGCAGATCGAGGGAGTGGTAGTAGCGCTTGAAGTCGTCGAACGCCTTGTGCTGGTAGGCACGCACGACGTCGGAAACGTACTGCTCGGCGTGGATGTAGCGGATCTTGGATTCGGGGGCCTGCTCGCGCAGGCGGTTGCCGATCGCCTGTATGAGGTGGGTCTTGCCGAGGCCCACGCCGCCATAAATAAAGAGCGGATTGTAGGCGGAGCCCGGCCGCTCGGCGACCTGCGTGGCCGCTGCCCGCGCGAGCTCGTTCGCCTTGCCGGTGACGAAGGTCTCGAAGGTGAAGGCGGGATTCAACCGGGAGATCTCGCGGCTGCTTGGCTTGGCCTCGCGCTCCGGAGCGCGTGGGGCGACCGGCGCCGGATGGGGAGCCGGCGGCTCCTTCTCGGCGAGGACGACCTGCACTTCGATGTCGCGCTTGAAGTGCTCCCGCGCCAGCTGCTCGATCCGCGCGAGGAACTTGTCGCGTATCCACTGCAGGACGAAACGGTTCGGCGCGACGAGCGTCAGCCGGTCGGCGTCGGTCTGAGGACGCAGCGGCTTGATCCAGGTGCGGTACTGCTGGGGCGGCAGTTCTTTCTCGAAACGGCCCAGGCAGAAGCGCCAGAAACTGTTCATCGGGATGGCGTTATTGTTCGAAACCGGGCGCGCTGGGGAGAAGCTTTTCAGCGCTCGATTTTATCCTGTTTACGCAGCGTTATCCACAGCGCGAGTGCGCCCGCGCAGCGATTTGCGGGCGCCAGCGGGGCGGTTGACACGGCGGAGAGTTAGAGGTTGTAATAGCGCGCTTTTCAGCGGCCGGCCGGACCCCCATGAAACGGACCTATCAGCCATCGGTGAAGCGCCGCAAGCGCACGCACGGATTCCGCGCTCGCATGCGCACCCGAGGCGGGCGCAGTGTGCTGCGGGCGCGCCGCGCCAAGGGGCGGGTGCGATTGAGCCCCTGAGCGAGACGAGCCACGCGCTGCCGTCCGGCGCACGGCTGCATCGCCGCGAGGAGTTCGCCGCAACGCTGGCGGCCGGCGCGGCAAGGGCGCGGCGCAATTTCAGGTTGTACGTCAGACCGAACGGCCTCTCCCGGGCGCGCATCGGCATCATTGCCAGCCGGCGAGTGATGCCGCGCGCGGTCGATCGCAATCGGATGAAGCGCCTGGTGAGAGAGGTGTTTCGCACCCTGGTCGAGCGGCCGGCCGGCGTTGATATCGTGGTCGAGCTGCGGCGCCGCGCACCGCGGGGTTCCAGCGCGGCGGTGCGCGCGGAGCTCACTCGGATGCTGCTGGAGCTTGCCGCGGCGCCGCGCGGCCAATAAGCTCGTGGTCGTCACGGCGGAAGCACGGTCATGGATTCGCAACGCCTGATTCTCTTCTTCGTCTTCTCCTTCTCGGTGTTCATGCTGCTCGACGCGTGGCAGCGTGATCAGCCGCCGCCGCGTCCGCCAGCGGCAGTGGCCGGCAAGGACGAGAAAGCGCTGCCCCCTTCGGCGCAGACCCCGGTGCCGGGCGAGAAGCTTACGGCAAGCCAGGGCGCTGTCCCGAAGCAGGAGCAGGGCGTTCCCGAGACCGGTGTGACGATACGGGTCGAGACCGACGTGCTCGCTGCGGAGTTGAGCAGCCATGGAGGAGACCTGCGGCGGCTGCAATTCAAGAAACACCGCGACACGCTCGATCGCAGCAAGAACTTCGTGTTGTTCGAGGCCGGCGCGGAGCGCACCTACATCGCCCAGGCCGGGCTGATCGGCAGCGGCTTGCCCAATCATCGCACGCTCTACACCGCGCAGGGCGACAGCTTCCAGCTCGGCGATGGCCGGGGGGAGCTCGAAGTGCGGCTCACCGCCCCGGCGGCGGCGGGAGCGCAGGTGAGCAAGGTCTATCGCTTCCGGCAGGGAAGCTACCTGATCGATGTCAGCTTCGAGATCGTCAACGCGGGTGCCGCGGCCCTACAGCCGTACGCGTATTTCCAGCTAGTGCGCGACGACAAGGCGCCGGCCGGCGACTCCGCGATGCTGCCGACGTTTACGGGAGTCGCGCTCTACACGGACAAGGACAAATTCCTGAAGCTCGCGTTTGCCGACATCGAGAAAGGCAAGGCGCAGTACCCGAAGAACAGCGAGGATGGCTGGATCGCGATGCTGCAGCACTATTTTTTCAGCGCCTGGCTTCCGCGCAACGGCATTTCGCGGGAGTTTTATGCGCGGCGCCTGGAAGAGGGGCTCTACGCGGCGGGCGTGATCGTCCCCGTCGGCGCGATCGCACCGGGCGCGAGCGCCACCATCACGGTGCCGCTGTACGCCGGGCCGGAGGAACAGGAGAAGCTCGCGAGAATCGCGCCCGGTCTCGATCTCACAATCGATTACGGCTGGCTCACGGTGATCGCGGTTCCGCTGTTCTGGGTGCTCGCCTGGCTCAATCAATGGGTGGGCAACTGGGGAGTCGCCATCATCCTCATGACGGTGATCATCAAGGTGCTGTTCTACCCGTTGTCGGCCGCGAGCTACCGCTCGATGGCCAAGATGCGCGTGCTGGCTCCGAAACTGCAGAAGCTCAAGGATCAATATGGTCAGGACCGCCAGCGCCTGCAGCAGGCCATGATGGAGCTCTACAAGACGGAAAAGATCAATCCGCTCGGCGGGTGCATGCCGATAGTTGTTCAAATACCTGTTTTTATTGCACTTTATTGGGTTCTTCTGGCGAGCGTAGAGCTCCGGCACGCCCCCTTCATGCTGTGGATCGATGATCTGGCGGCGCCCGATCCATGGTTCATCCTGCCGGTCCTCATGGCGGTGACGATGTGGGTGCAGACTCTGCTCAATCCAGAGCCGCCCGATCCGGTGCAGGCACGGGTCATGAAGATCATGCCGATCGTGTTCAGCGTCTTCTTTTTCTTCTTCCCCGCGGGCCTGGTGCTGTACTGGCTGATCAATAACGTGCTCTCGATCGCGCAGCAGTGGCAAATCACGCGGGTGCTCGAGCACGAGGCAGCGCCGCGCAAGAGTTGACGTCCGCGCGGGCGGTGCAGGCGCCGCCCCCATTCGTGTTTTCCCAGGTCGATGACCGAAAGCGACATCATCGCCGCCATTTCGACCGCCCCCGGGCGAGGTGGCATCGGTGTCGTGCGGGTTTCCGGTCCGCGGCTTGAGGCGCTCATGGCGGGCATCCTGCGCGAACCGCCCGCGCCGCGGCGAGCGACACTTGCTGATTTCCTCGACGCGCAGGGCCGGGCGATCGACGAGGGCATAGTCCTGTACTTCCCGGCGCCGCATTCCTACACGGGGGAGGACGTGCTGGAGCTACACGGGCACGGCGGGCCCGTGGTCATGCAACTGCTGCTGCGGCGCTGCGTGGAGCTCGGTTCGCGCCCCGCGGAGCCGGGCGAATTCACTCGGCGCGCCTACCTCAACGACAAGATCGATCTGGCACAGGCGGAAAGCGTCGCGGACTTGATCGACGCCGCGACGACGGAAGCGGCGCGGAGCGCAGTGCGCTCACTGCAGGGGGCGTTTTCCCGGCGTATCGAGGAGCTGCTCGAGGATCTGGTCGAGCTGCGCGCACTGGTCGAGGCCGCGCTCGATTTCCCGGAGGAGGACGTGGAGTGGGTCAGGCAATCCGACGGAGCCGGTCGGCTGGTGCGGCTCCAGGCCAAGTTGCGTGATGTCTTGGCTGCGTCACAGCAGGGCAGCCTGCTGCGGGAGGGCCTGCGCGTTGTCCTGGCTGGGCAGCCCAACGTCGGCAAGTCGAGCCTTCTCAATTTCCTTGCTGGCGAGGAGCTGGCTATCGTGACGGACATCCCGGGCACGACGCGTGACGCGATACGCCAGACCGTCGGCATCAGGGGGATTCCGGTACACGTCATCGATACCGCAGGCTTGCGACCGTCCAGCGACCCCGTGGAGAAGCTCGGGATCGCGCGCACCTGGGCAGCGATCGAGCAGGCTGACCTCGTGGTTCTCATGCTGGATGCCACGCAAGGCGAAGGCGTGGCGGACCGGGAAATTCTGCAAAGGCTCCCGGCGGGGTTGCCCCGGCTCACCGTCATGAACAAAATCGATCTGCTGGGGCGTGTGCCAAACCTCGAGCGCGGTAGCGACGGCGCCACCGTATGGTTATCAGCGACGACGGGAGCCGGGGTGGAGCTGTTGGCCGAGGCATTGCTGGAGTCCGTCGGCTGGCATGGCGGAGGTGCGGAAGGACTGTTCATGGCGCGCGAGCGACATGTTCACGCCCTGCAGCTCGCTCAAACCCATCTGGAGCAGGCGGCGCACCAGTTGGAAAGCCTCGAGCTGTTCGCGGAAGAACTTCGCCTCGCTCAGCAGGCGCTGGGGACGATTACAGGCGAGTTTACGTCCGACGATCTGCTGGGCGAGATATTCAAGCGGTTTTGTATTGGCAAGTAGCGGCACGCAATTGTTGTTCCACGTGAAACATCTGGCTCAAGCGGCGATGCTGCATCGCAACAAAGATTGGTTCCACGTGAAACTTGGAAACCTGTTCTGCAATTTTTGCTTTTCGGGTATCATTTGACCTTCGCAGGGATTCGATTGTATCATGCAACTAATTGATAAATATGATATTATAGTGATTGGTGGAGGTCATGCTGGCACCGAAGCGGCGCTCGCCGCCGCGCGCATGGGCTGCAGCACCCTGCTGTTGACCCACAGCTTCGATACCCTGGGACAGATGTCGTGCAATCCCTCCATAGGCGGTATAGGAAAAGGCCATCTAGTCAAGGAGATAGATGCACTCGGTGGTGCGATGGCGGGCGCTGCTGACGAGGCGGGAATCCAGTTCCGCATTCTCAACGCACGCAAGGGCCCGGCGGTGCGCGCGACCCGCGCCCAGGCAGACCGCGTGCTCTACAAAGGCGCGATCCGGGGTCGCCTCGAATGTCAGCCCGGGCTACGCATGTTTCAGCAGGCGGTGGACGACCTGCTGATCGAAGATGGGCGCATTGTCGGCGTCGTGACGCAGATCGGGCTCAGGTTTTCCGCGCGCGCGGTCGTGCTCACCACCGGAACATTTCTCGCGGGACGGATTCACGTCGGGCTCAAGCACCACCAGGGCGGACGCGCGGGCGATCCGCCCGCGGTGGCGCTCGCGCAGAAGCTGCGGGAGCTGAAGCTTCCGGTCGGGCGGCTGAAAACGGGCACACCCCCGCGCATCGACGGCCGCAGCATCGAATTTTCGGTCATGGCGGAACAGCCCGGCGATGTGCCGGTTCCGGTGTTCTCCTTCCTAGGCAGGCGCGAGCAGCACCCCCGGCAGCTGCCGTGCTGGATCACGCATACCAATGCGCGCACTCACGAAATCATCCGCGGCGCGCTCGACCGCTCGCCGCTCTATACCGGCGTGATCGAGGGCATCGGGCCGCGTTATTGCCCCTCGATCGAGGACAAGGTGATGCGCTTCGCGCACAAGGCTTCGCACCAGATCTTCCTCGAGCCCGAAGGCCTCACGCTCAACGAGTTCTATCCCAACGGCATCTCGACGAGCCTGCCCTACGACGCGCAACAGGAGCTCGTGCGATCGATCCGCGGACTCGAGCGCGCTCACATCACGCGCCCCGGCTATGCCATCGAGTACGACTACTTCGATCCGCGGGGCCTGAAGTGCTCGCTCGAGACGCGGGCGATCGCGGGCCTGTTCTTTGCCGGGCAGATCAACGGCACGACCGGGTACGAAGAGGCCGCCGCGCAGGGATTG
Organism: Burkholderiales bacterium; assembly: GCA_050741115.1. GTDB lineage: Bacteria > Pseudomonadota > Gammaproteobacteria > Burkholderiales > SG8-41 > SG8-41. The sequence continues at coordinate 47,028 of JBOIEM010000018.1, read as the reverse complement.
CTCGCCGGCATCAACGCGGCACTGCTGGTGCAGGAACGCGGGCCCTGGTGGCCGCGGCGCAATGAAGCCTACCTGGGTGTGCTGGTGGATGATCTTGTCACGCGCGGGGTATCCGAGCCCTATCGCATGTTTACCAGCCGCGCGGAGTACCGGCTGTCCCTGCGCGAGGACAACGCCGACCTGCGGCTCACCGAGAGCGGGCGCCGGCTGGGCGTGGTGGATGACGCGCGCTGGGAGGCGTTCTCGCGCAAGCGCGAGGCGATCGAGCGCGAGCAGGCGCGCCTCAAGGACACTCGGGTCAATCCCCGGCTGCTGCCGGCTGATTTCGTCGTCGGCGCCCCGGATCAGCCGTCCGCGCGGGAATACTCGCTGCTGGAATTGCTGCGCCGTCCGGATATGCGTTACACGCAATTGACGGCGCTGCCGGGCGCCGGACCAGGGGTGGACGATGAGCAGGTGGCCGAACAGGTGGAGATCCAGGCCAAGTACCAAGGCTACATCGAGCGCCAGCGCGAGGAAGTCGCTCGCGCCGAATATTATGAGAATTTGAAGCTGCCCCAGGAACTCGATTACGGCAGCCTGCGCGGATTGTCGGTGGAGGTGCGGCAGAAGCTTGCGGCTCACCGCCCCGAAACGCTTGGCCAGGCGTCGCGCATCTCGGGCGTCACGCCGGCGGCGATTTCGGTCCTGCTGGTCCATCTCAAGCGCAGAACGAGTTCGTCCAGGGCGGCGACGCAGGCGGCAACAGGTGCCGCCCGCCGGGCGATCGGCAAGACGGCATGACCCTTGCGCAGCAGCTTGCGCGAGGGGTGATCGAGCTCGGGTTGGCGCTTCCTGCGGACGCGGAGCAGCGGCTGCTCGCGTACCTGGAGCTGTTGAGAAAGTGGAACCGGGTCTACAACCTGACGGCGGTGCGCGAATCGAAGCGCATGGTGAGCCACCACCTGCTCGATTGTCTCGCCGCGGCGCCCCACGTCGCGGCGGGGAGCATCCTCGACGTCGGCAGCGGGGCCGGCTTGCCCGGAATACCGCTCACGCTCGCCCTGCCGTATGCGCGGGTGACGTTGCTTGACGCGAATCACAAGAAGGCGGCGTTCCTGAGACAGGCGGTGATGGAGTTGAAGCTCGCGAACGCCGAGGTCGTGTGCGAGCGGGCGGAGGCCTGGAAACCGGAGGCGCGCTTCGAGGTCGTGATCTCGCGCGCATTCTCGGATCTGGCCGAGTTCGTTTCCCTGGCCGGCCGGCATGCCGCCGCGGACGGGCGGCTCGTGGCCATGAAAGGCATCCATCCGCACGAGGAGATCGCCCAGTTGCCGCAAGGCTGGAAGCTGCTGCAGGTGACAGCGCTGACGATTCCGGGAGTGCGCGCGCAGCGTCACCTGGTGTCGATTGGCCGCAGCTGATCATGGCCCGGGTACTCGCCATCACGAACCAGAAGGGGGGCGTCGGCAAGACCACGACCGGCGTCAATCTCGCCGCGAGCCTCGCCGCGGCGCACCGGCGCGTGCTGCTCGTCGATCTCGATCCTCAGGGCAACGCGACCATGGGCAGCGGCGTCGACAAGCGCTATCTCGGCGCGACGGTTTATCAGGTGTTGCTCGGCACCCGGAGCATGGCGGAGGTCAGGTCGCGTTCAGAAAACGGCGAGTTTGATCTGGTGCCGGCCAACCGCGAGCTGGCGGGCGCCGAGGTCGAGCTGGTGGAAGTCGAGCACCGCGAGACGCGCTTGAAGGAGGCGCTCGCCCCGATCGAAGCGGAGTACGATTTCATCCTGATCGACTGCCCGCCGGCGTTGAATCTCCTCACGGTGAACGGGCTGACCGCCGCGCACGCGGTGATGATCCCCATGCAGTGCGAGTACTACGCGCTGGAGGGCTTAAGCGACCTCGTGCAGACTATCAAGAAGGTGCGCGCGCACCTGAATCCGACGCTCGAGATCGAGGGCTTGCTGCGCACCATGTACGATCCGCGCAATACGCTGGCGCAGCAGGTCTCGGCGCAACTGCTCGAGCATTTCGGCGACAAGGTCTACCGCACGGTCATCCCGCGCAACGTGCGGCTGGCGGAGGCCCCGAGCTTCGGCGTGCCGGCGCTCAAGTTCGACCGGGACTCGAAGGGCGCGCAGGCCTATCTCGCGCTCGCCGGCGAGATGTTGAACCGCGCGGGCACCTGAGGAAGATCGCCATGGCCAGGATCAAGGGATTGGGGCGCGGACTCGATGCGCTGCTCGGCGGCGACGAGCCGGCCGCCGCCGGCGGCGATGCGCTCGCCTCGCTCGCGATCGACGCTCTGCAACCGGGCCGGTTCCAGCCCCGCGCGCGCATTGGGCAGGAAGCCCTCGCCGAGCTGGCCGAGTCGATCAAGGCCCAGGGCGTGATGCAGCCGATACTGGCGCGACCGATCGGCGCGGGCCGCTACGAGATCGTCGCGGGCGAACGGCGCTGGCGCGCGGCGCGCATGGCGGGGCTCACGACGGTGCCCGCGCTGGTGCGTGATGTGCCGGACCGCAACGCGCTTGCCATCGCGCTCATCGAGAACCTCCAGCGCGAGGACCTGAATCCGCTGGACGAGGCGATGGGCGTCCGGCGCCTGACCGGAGAGTTCGGCATGACCCACGCGGAGGCCGCCGGGGCCCTCGGCCGCTCGCGCGCGGCGATCACCAACGCGCTGCGGCTGCTCGAGCTTGCGCCCCCGGTGCAGGAGTTGTTGCGCGAAGGCAAGCTCGACATGGGGCATGCGCGGGCGCTGCTCGCGCTGCCGGCACTGACGCAGATCGACCTCGCGCGCGAGGCGGTCGCGCGGCGGCTCTCCGTGCGCCAGGTGGAGAAACGGGTTGCCGGCCTGACGGCACGCCCCGCAGCGCGCGCGCGTGCGCGGGGCGACCGCGATGTGGCTCGGCTCGAGGAGGAACTGAGCGGGCAACTCGGCACCACCGTGTTCATACGGACCGGCGCGAAACCGGGCAGCGGCAAGCTCGTGATCCACTATTCGAGCCTCGCCGAGCTCGATGCGCTGATCAACCGGCTGAGGCAGAAATAAGGCAGGGAAATCGGGGCCTTGCCGCATCGCAGCAAATTGACCCTTGTTGCCCTCGAAAGCTATACTACGCGCGCCTTGCTCGGGGCGGAGATCCAGAACGCCGTGCTTCGCGACCTGAGCAGACCGATCCGCACCGTACTCCGGTGGCAACTGATGGCCACCGCCGCGCTGGCGCTCATTGCGGGTGCCTGGGCGGGCGGCCATGGCGCCCTCTCCGCAGCGCTGGGTGGCGCAGTGAGCATCGTCGCCGGACTGACGTCTGCGGTCGTAGCCTCGCTGGGCAGGGCGAAATCCGCGGAAGGGGCGCTCATTGCGGTGCTGAGAGCCGAGGCCGTCAAGATCGGCTTGATCGTTGCCCTGCTCTGGCTCGTGCTGGCGACCTACAGGGACGTCGCCGTGCTCGTTTTCCTCGGCTCGTTCGCCGTGACGGTGGTGATCTTCGCAATGGCGTTCTTCGTGCGCGAGTAAGAGCCTATCTCAGCAATAGGCACGTGTGCGACGGAGGCGATGTGGGATGCAGTTTTAGGAGGAGAACACGCAGCAATATGTCGATATTGCAAGGGCTACCGACGACAAAATGCGCCCAGATCGCCCCGTCCCTGCGGGTTGCAGCCAGGGGCACGCGGAGGGCGGAGCAGTGCCTGCGCCGGTGGCGTAGGTGCGACCCTGGAGCGGGCCAAGCGCGCCGGATTCAATCCGCGTGCCGGTGCACGCCTTTGCGGTCGCATCCCCGCAAGCGGGGCCCCTGCTCAACGCTCCGGCGCGCCGTCTGCTTTGTTGCCCGGCTTGACCCTATCGACATAGGGTCTGCGCCGTGCGCCTCGCATCCGTCCCGTCCCGGCCACAACGCATCACGCGCCTATTGCTGAGATAGGCTCCAGTCGCAAGAATCCGGAAATGGCCGCAGGCACCGAACTCACTCCCGCCAGCTATATCCAGCATCACCTCACGTTCTTCTCCAAGCCGCTCGGCGAAGGGGGCTTCTGGACGCTGCACGTGGACTCGCTGGTTACCTCTGTTCTGCTTGGCGTCGTCGGCATCGGCTCCATCTGGTGGGTGGTGCGCGGCGCGACCTCGGGGGTCCCGAACAAGCGACAGGCTTTCGTCGAATTACTGGTCGGCTTCGTTGACGACCAGGTGAAGGGCGTTTTCCATCACGGCGACCGCAACCGGTTCATCGCGCCCGCTGCGCTCACGGTGTTCGTGTGGGTGATCCTGATGAACGCGATGGATTTCCTGCCCGTGGACATCGTGGCGGCGGTGCTCGGCTGGCTCGGCCTGCACGAGTGGCGGCTCGTGCCCACGGCGGACGTCAACACGACGTTCGCGCTGTCGCTCTCGGTGCTGGCGCTGTCGGTCTACTTCGCGATCTCGGTAAAAGGGCTCGCCGGCTGGATCCAGGAATTGTTCTGCGCGCCGTTCGGCTCGCACCCGCTGCTGTGGCCCGCCAATTTTCTCTTCAACCTCGTCGAATACGTTTCGAAGCCGCTGTCACACTCGATGCGACTGTTCGGCAACATGTACGCGGGCGAGATCCTGTTCCTCCTGCTGTGGATGTGGGCCGCCACCGGCCTGGTGGGCACGGCCTTCGGAATCCTCTTCGGCCTGGGGTGGGCGATCTTCCACATCCTGATCGTCGCGCTGCAGGCCTATATCTTCATGATGCTGACCATCGTCTATATCTCGATGGCGTACGAGCACCACTAGCACCCCGATCATTCGACTTTTCGCTCAGGAAAGGAAAACACAATGGAAAAACTTCAGCTTCTGGCCATGGTCCAGGCCTATACCAGCATCGGCATCGGCCTCATGGTCGGTCTGGGCGCCGCGGGCGCGTGCATCGGAGTGGGCATCATGTGCAGCCGCTTCCTCGAGGCGGCCGCGCGCCAGCCCGAGCTCACCAATTCGCTGCAGGCGAAGGTGTTCCTGCTGCTGGGGCTGATCGACGCGTCCTTCATCATCGGGCTCGGCATCGCGATGTTCTTCGCCTTCGCCAGCCCGCTGGCGACGCCGTTCCGCTAGACCGGCGCCCGCAAGGGGACGACATGAACATCAATCTCACGCTGATCGCACAGGCGCTCACGTTCGCGGCCTTCATCGGCTTCACGATCAAGTTCGTCTGGCCCTACCTGCTGCGCGCGATCGAAGAGCGCCAGAAGACGATCGCCGACGGGCTCGCGGCCGCCGAGCAGGGCAAGGCCGCGCTCGAGACCTCGACCCGTCAGGCCGCGGAGCTGGTGAAGCAGGGGCGCGAGCGGGCTGCCGAGCTCATCGCGCAGGCGGAGAAGCGCGCGGCGCAGATGGTGGAGGAGGCCCGGGCCCAGGCGAAGGAGGAAGGCAGCCGCGAGAAGGCGGCCGCGCAGGCCGAGATCGAGCAGCAGGTAACGCGTGCGCGGGAGGCGCTGCGCGAGCAAGTCGCCGTGCTCGCGGTCGCGGGCGCGGAGAAGATCCTGCGCCGGGAGGTCGACGCGAAAACGCACGCCGACCTGCTCGCGCAGTTGCGCCGGGAACTGCGCTGATGGCTGAAAACGCCACGATCGCGCGCCCTTACGCCGAGGCAATTTTCGCGCTCGCCGACGCGGGCGGCGCGCTCGCCCGGTGGTCGCGGATGCTTGGCGTGATGGCGGCGGTGGCGGCGAATCCCGAGCTGCGGGCGGCGATTGCCAACCCCAATCTCTCGGCGAGCCAGGTCTATGGCCTGTTCGCCGGAGCCTGCGGCGATCTCGCCACCGAGGCGCAGAACCTCGTGCGCGTGCTGATCGAGAACAGCCGGCTCGCGTTGCTGCCCGAGATCCGCGAGATCTACGAGGATCTCAAGGACGAGCGCGAGGGCGTGATGGAGGCGGTGATCACCTCGGCCCGTCCGCTCGAGAGCAGGCAGCTTTCCGCGCTGGTCGCGGAACTGGAGCGGCGCTTCGGGCGCAAGATCAATCCCCAGGTCCAGGTCGACGCGGACCTCATCGGCGGCGCGCGCGTGCAGGTGGGCGACGAGGTCATCGACGGTTCGGTGCGCGGCAAGCTCGCAGCGATCGCGGTCGCACTGGCGAAATAGGCAACCAAGGAATACGCATGCAACAGCTCAAACCTTCCGAGATCAGCGATCTGATCCGTTCGCGGATCCAGGACCTTGCGCTCGCCGCGGACATCCGCACCCAGGGCACGGTGGTGTCGGTCACCGACGGCATCTGCCGCATCCACGGTCTGTCCGACGTGATGCAGGGCGAAATGCTGGAGTTTCCCAAGAACACTTTCGGCCTCGCGTTGAATCTCGAGCGCGATTCGGTGGGAGCCGTGATTCTCGGCGAATACGAGCACATTACCGAGGGCGATACCGTCAAGTGCACCGGCAAGATCCTGTCGGTGCCGGTCGGTCCGGAGCTGCTGGGCCGCGTCGTGAATTCGCTCGGCCAGCCGATAGACGGCAGGGGCCCGGTCACCGCCAAGATGACCGACGTCATCGAGAAGGTCGCGCCGGGCGTCATCTGGAGAAAATCGGTCTCGCAGCCGGTGCAGACCGGGCTGAAGGCGATCGACTCGATGGTGCCGATCGGCCGCGGGCAGCGCGAGTTGATCATCGGCGACCGCCAGACCGGTAAGACCGCGGTGGCGGTGGACACCATCATCAACCAGAAGGGCAAGGACCTGATCTGCGTCTACGTTGCGATCGGGCAGAAGGCGTCCACCATCGCCAACGTGGTGCGCAAGCTCGAGGAGCACGGCGCGATGGCCTATACCATCGTGCTCGCGGCTTCGGCCTCCGAGTCGGCGGCGATGCAGTACATCGCCCCCTATTCCGGCTGCACCATGGGCGAGTACTTTCGTGACCGCGGCCAGGACGCGCTCATCATCTACGACGACCTCACCAAGCAGGCGTGGGCGTATCGGCAGATCTCGCTGCTGCTGCGCCGTCCGCCGGGCCGCGAGGCCTACCCGGGCGACGTGTTCTACCTGCACTCGCGGCTGCTCGAGCGCGCCTCGCGCGTGAACGAGGACTACGTCGAGCGCTTCACCAAAGGCCAGGTAAAAGGCAAGACGGGCTCGCTTACCGCGCTGCCCATCATCGAGACGCAGGCAGGCGACGTGACGGCGTTCGTGCCGACCAATGTGATCTCGATCACCGACGGCCAGATCTTCCTCGAGACCGATCTCTTCAATGCCGGCATCCGGCCCGCGATCAACGCGGGCATCTCGGTGTCGCGGGTGGGCGGCGCAGCGCAGACCAAGATCATGAAGCGCCGTGACACCGGGGGCGGGGTGCGGCTCGCGCTCGCCCAGTACCGCGAGCTGGCGGCGTTCGCCCAGTTCGCGTCCGACCTGGACGAAGCGACCCGCAAGCAGCTCGAGCGCGGGCGCATGGTGACCGAGCTCATGAAGCAGCCGCAGTATGCGCCGCTCCAGGTGTGGGAGATGGCGCTCACGCTGTTCGCGGTGAACAACGGCTATTTCGACGACGTCGACGTCAAGAAGGCGCTCGCCGCCGAGCGCTCGATGCGCGACTACATCAAGGACAAGTATGGCGCCCTCGTCAAGCGCATGGAGGACGTCAAGGACCTGCCGAAGGGCGACGAACAGGCGCTGCATGAGGCGATCAAGGACTGGAAGAAAAACGGCAGTTTCTAGACGCTTGCGCGCAGAAACTGCTGCACGCGTTCGAACGGACGAGCGGATGATCACGCGGAAACCGATAACCGAAAGCCGATCGCCGTTTAACGCGTGCGGGAACTCGGGACATGCCAGGGACTAAAGAAATACGGATGAAAATCCGGAGTGTGCAGAACACCCGGAAGATCACCAAGGCGATGGAGATGGTCGCGGCCTCGAAGATGCGCCGCGCCCAGGAGCGCATGCGCGCCGCGCGCCCGTACGCGGACAAGATCCGCAACGTCGCCGCGCACATCTCCCACGCCAACCCCGAGTACCGGCACCCCTTCCTCGTCACGCGCGACACGGTGAGGAAGGTGGGCGCGATCCTCATCACCACCGACAAGGGCCTGTGCGGCGGGCTTAACACCAACGTGCAGCGCCTCGCGCTCGCCAGGATCAAGGAATGGGAGTCCGAGGGCGAGCAGTTAGAGGTGTGCTGCATCGGCAACAAGGGGCTCGGCTTCATGCAGCGGCTGGGCGCGAACATCGTGTCGCAGGCGACCCAGCTCGGCGACCGGCCCCAGATGGACAAGCTGATCGGCGCGATCAAGGTGATGCTCGACGGCTACATTCAGGACCGCTTCGACCAGTTGATGATCTTCTCCACCCGCTTCATCAACACCATGAAGCAGGAGCCGGTGATGGAGCAGCTGCTGCCGCTCACGGGCGAGCGGCTAGGCGCTCCCGAGGGCAGCTGGGACTATCTCTACGAGCCGGAAGCCAAGGTGGTGCTCGACCAGGTCCTCACCCGCTACATCGAGACGGTGATCTACCAGGCGGTGGCGGAGAACATGGCCTCCGAGCAGTCGGCGCGCATGGTGGCGATGAAGGCGGCTTCCGACAATGCCGCGAACGTGATCGACGAGCTGACGCTGATCTACAACAAGAACCGGCAGGCTGCGATCACCAAGGAGATCTCCGAGATCGTCGGCGGCGCCGCGGCGGTGTGAAGACCACGGGATTTTTTCGAATCAGGAAACGAACATGGCACAGGAACAGGCACCAGGCACCATCGTCCAGTGCATCGGCGCGGTGATCGACATCGAGTTCCCGCGCGAGCAGATGCCGGGCATCTACGATGCGCTGGTGCTCGAGGACCCCGGCAGCAGCACACTGGCGGAAAAGGGCCTCACCTTCGAGGTCGAGCAGCAGCTGGGCGACGGCGTGGCGCGCTGCATCGCGCTCGGGTCGAGCGACGGCCTGTGCCGCGGCATGAAGGTGAGGAATACCGGCGCGCCGATCACGGTGCCGGTCGGCAAGGGCACGCTCGGGCGCATCATGGATGTCCTGGGACGCCCGATCGACGAGGCCGGCCCGATCGCGACCGATGAGCGGCGCTCGATCCATCGGGCGGCGCCCAAATTCGACGAGCTCTCGCCTTCGGTCGAGCTGCTCGAGACCGGCATCAAGGTGATCGATCTCATCTGCCCGTTCGCCAAGGGCGGCAAGATCGGCCTCTTCGGCGGCGCCGGGGTCGGCAAGACCGTGAACATGCTCGAGCTGATCAACAACATCGCGACGCAGCACTCCGGCCTGTCGGTGTTCGCCGGCGTGGGCGAGCGCACGCGCGAGGGCAACGATTTCTACCACGAGATGATCGAGGCGGAGGTCATCAAGCTCGACAACCTCCCCGAATCCAAGGTGGCGATGGTGTTCGGCCAGATGAACGAGCCGCCGGGGAACCGGCTGCGCGTGGGCCTCTCCGGCCTCACCATGGCGGAGTTCTTCCGCGACGAAGGGCGCGACGTGCTGTTTTTCGTCGACAATATCTACCGCTTCACCCTGGCGGGCGTGGAGGTTTCGGCGCTGCTCGGCCGCATGCCCTCGGCCGTGGGCTACCAGCCGACGCTTGCCGAAGAGATGGGCCGGCTTCAGGAGCGCATCACCTCGACCAAGACCGGCTCGATCACCTCGGTGCAAGCGATTTACGTGCCGGCCGATGACCTGACCGACCCGAGCCCGGCGACCACCTTCGGCCACCTCGATGCCACCGTGGTGCTGTCCCGGGACATTGCGTCGCTCGGTATCTACCCTGCCGTCGATCCGCTCGATTCGACCTCGCGCCAGGTCGATCCCAACACCATCGGCGAGGAGCATTACAACACCACGCGCGGCGTGCAGGCGACTCTGCAGCGCTACAAGGAGTTGCGCGACATCATCGCGATCCTTGGCATGGACGAGCTCTCGCCGGAGGACAAGCTCGCGGTGGCGCGCGCGCGCAAGATTCAACGCTTCCTGTCGCAGCCCTTCACCGTGGCGCAGAACTTCACCGGCACGCCGGGCAAGTACGTGCCGCTCAAGGACACCATTCGCGGCTTCAAGATGATCGTGAACGGCGAGTGCGATTCACTCCCCGAGCAGGCCTTCTACATGGTGGGCCCGATCGAGGAGGCGTTCGAGAAGGCCAAGTCGCTGTAGTCATGGCCAGCACCATCCACATCGACGTCGTCAGCGCCGAGGAGAGCATCTACTCGGGCGAGGCGGAATTCGTGGTATTGCCGGGGGAAATGGGCGAGCTCGGCATCTACCCGCGGCATACCCCCCTCATCACCCGCATCAAGCCGGGAACCGTGCGCATCCAGCCGGCGGGCGGCGGCGAGGAGGAGCTGATCTTCGTGGCGGGGGGAATACTGGAGGTGCAGCCGAAGGTGATCACCGTGCTCGCCGATACCGCGATCCGCGGCCACGATCTCGACGAGGCCAAGGCGAACGAGGCGCTGAAGAAGGCGGAAGAAGCGCGCCGCAGCGCGCGCGACAAGCAGGAGGTTGCCGCAGTGGAAGCCGAAGTGGCGACGCTTGCGGCCCAGCTCGCTGCGATCCGGAAGCTGCGGCAAAAGAAATAGCCGTAAAGCCGGACGTCATTCGATGCCGGTTTACGTCCGCGAGTTCGAACGGACGCCTTAGGGCACGGGAGCCACGGCTCCCGAATTCTGGGGCCGTTCAACTCGCGGTGGAGCAGAATAGAGGGCAGCGCAGACTGCCCTTTCTTCATTCATGGACAGCTATGATCTCCTGGTAGTCGGCGGCGGAATCAACGGCGCCGGCATCGCGCGCGACGCCGCCGGGCGGGGACGCTCCGTCCTGCTCGTGGAGAAGGACGACCTCGGCGCGCATACCAGCTCCGCCAGCAGCAAGCTCATACACGGGGGGCTGCGCTACCTCGAGCAGCTCGAATTCCGGCTGGTCGCCGAATCGCTCGCCGAGCGCGAGGTGCTGCTCAGGATCGCGGCGCACCTCGTGCGCCCGGTGCGCTTCATCGTGCCGCACGTGCCGCAGCTGCGACCGCGCTGGATGATCCGCACCGGACTTTTTCTCTACGACCACCTCGGGCGCAGGACGCGGCTGCCGGGCTCGCAGGCGGTGCGGCTCGACCGCCCGCCCTATTCGGCGGGTCTCAAGCCGGAGTACCGCCACGGTTTCATCTATTCCGACTGCTGCGTGGACGACGCGCGGCTGGTGGTGGCGAACGCGCGGGATGCGCGGGCGCGCGGGGCGCGAATTCTCACGCGCACCGAATGCATCGCGGCCAGGCGCGAAGGCAACCTCTGGCGGGCGCGGCTGCGCGGGCGGGAAGGCGGGCTGGAAGTCACCGCGCGCGCGATCGTCAACGCCGCGGGCCCGTGGGTGAAAGTGGTGCTCAACGAGCGGCTCAGCCAGCCCTCGCGCGACAACGTCCGCCTGGTGAGGGGCAGCCATATCGTGCTGCCCCGGCTCTACGAGGGCGACCACGCGTTCATCCTGCAGAACGACGACCGCCGCGTGGTATTCATGATCCCATACGAGGAACGCTACACGCTCGTCGGCACCACCGACGTTGCGCACGACGGCGACCCGGGACGGCCCGAGCCGAGCGTGGCGGAAGTCGAGTATCTGTGCCGCGCCGCGAACCGCTACCTGCGGGTCGCCGTGAGCCCCGCCGAGGTCCTCTGGCGCTACGCCGGCGTGAGACCGCTCTACGATGACGGCTCGGCAAGCCCGTCGGCGGTGACGCGCGATTACGTCTTGCGCCTCGACGCCGATCAGGACGCCGCGCCGGTGCTTTCGGTCTTCGGCGGCAAGATCACGACGTACCGCCGCCTCGCCGAGCATGCGATCGAGAAATTCGCGCCGTGGTTCCCTGACATGGGGCCCGCCTGGACCGCGGAGGCGCCCCTGCCCGGCGCCACGATTCCGCGCGGGAATGGCGTGCGCTTCGCGCAGCACCTCGAAGAGCGCTATCCACGGCTGCCACGGTCGCTGCTTCGGGCGTTGGCGCGGCGCCACGGCGCGCTTGCGTACGACGTGCTGGGGATCACGGCCACCGTTGCGGAGTTGGGCAGGAATTTCGGCGCCGACCTCTACGAGCACGAGATCAATTACCTGATTGAGTACGAATGGGCGGCGAGCGCCGAGGACGTGCTGTGGCGCCGCACCAAGGCGGGACTGCAGCTCGATCGGGATCAGCGCGAAGCCGTTGCGCATTATCTGGGTCAGCGCGTAAGTTGATGTTTGTGCGATAATTTCCACATGCCTTCGGGCCTCAACGTCGTCATCCTTGCCGCCGGCCAAGGCAAGCGCATGCGCTCGCGCGTGCCCAAGGTCCTGCAGCCGCTCGGGGGCAAACCGCTCATCGAGCACGTTGTCGCCACCGCGCGCACGCTCAAGCCTGCGCGCCTCTGCGTGGTGTACGGCCACGGCGGAGAGGAGGTGCCGCACGCGCTGCGGGCAGACGGCCTGACGCTCGTCAAGCAGCAGCCGCAACTCGGAACCGGCCACGCCCTGGCGCAGGCGCTCCCGCACCTGAAAGCCTCGGGGCTCACATTGGTCCTGTATGGTGACGTGCCGCTCGTCGGCGAGGAAGCGCTCGCGGCGATGATCGCCGGAGGCGGGGATCGCCTGACTCTGCTCACCGCCGAGCTGGAGGACCCATCCGGCTACGGTCGCATCGTTCGCAATCGCCGCGGGTCGATTACGTCCATCGTCGAGGAGAACGACGCCAGCGCGACGGAGCGGGGCATCCGCGAGATCAACTCCGGCATCATGGCGCTGCCCACGGCGCGGCTGGAGGGCTGGCTCGCGAAACTCACCAAACGCAACGCCCAGCGCGAGTATTACCTGACCGACATCGTGTCGCTGGCGCTCGCGGACAAGGTGGCGGTGGCGACGGTCAAGGCGCGCGCGGCATGGGAGATTCTCGGCGTCAACAGCAAGCAGCAGCTTGCCGAGCTCGAGCGTATCTACCAGCGGCAGCAGGCGGCGAAGCTGATGGAGGCGGGGGTCACGATCGCGGACCCGGCGCGCATCGACGTGCGCGGCAGCCTCATCTGCGGCGCCGATGTGCGCATTGACGTCAACTGCGTGTTCGAGGGCGAAGTGCGACTCGCGGACCGTGTCGAGATCGGGGCGAATTGCATGCTCAAGGACACCGCCGTCGGGGCGGGCACGCGGATCGAGCCGTTCACCTCGGTGGACGGCGCGAAGATCGGCGCCAACTGCCGGATCGGACCCTATGCGCGGTTCCGCCCGGGAACGCGGCTCGCGGAGGAGGTGCACATCGGCAACTTCGTCGAGGTGAAGGCGTCCGAGATCGGCGCCGGCTCCAAGGCGAACCACCTCACGTACATCGGCGACGCCAGCGTCGGGCGCGACGTCAACGTCGGCGCGGGCACCATCACGTGCAATTACGACGGCGGCGCGAAGCACCGCACCGTCATCGAGGACGACGTGTTCATCGGCTCCGATACCATGCTGGTCGCCCCCGTCGTCGTGCGCCGCGGCGCGACCATTGGCGCGGGCAGCACCATCACCAAGGAGGCGCCGGCGGGCGAGCTCACGGTCGCGCGCGCCCGGCAGGTCACCGTTCCCGGCTGGAAGCGGCCTCAGAAGAAAGTGAAGGGAGACGAGTGAAGGGTTCGGGGTGGGCAGGGTTGCAAGTAAGGGCGCGCCGACCATTGATCCAGCGTGCCGTGGTTTTCCCTCATCCCTCATCCCTCATCCCTCATCCCTGAAGTTATGTGCGGCATCGTCGGCGCGGCATCCACGCGCAACGTGGTCGACCTTCTTATCGAGGGCATCCGCAGGCTCGAGTATCGCGGCTACGACTCGACCGGTATCGCCTACATAGCCGACGGCCACCTCGAGCGGTTGCGATCGACCGGACGGGTCGCGCGCCTCGATGAGCTTGCCCGCGAGCGCGGCCTCAAGGCCAGCACGGGACTGTCGCACACGCGGTGGGCGACGCATGGCGCGCCGACCGAGGCCAACGCCCACCCCCATTTCTCGGCACGCGGCGGGGTCGAGATCGGCATCGTCCACAACGGAATCGTCGAGAACCACGAGCCGATACGCGCGCGGATGAAGGCGCTCGGCTATGTGTTCAGCTCGGAAACGGATACTGAGGTGATGGTGCACCACGTGCACTCCCTGGTTGCCGGCGGCATGCCGCTGTTCGAAGCGGTCCTGGCGGCGAGCCGGGAATGGGAGGGTGCGTACGCGGTCGGATTCATTTCGAGCCGCGAGCCGGGTGTCGTCGTCGGCGCGCGCAAGGGCTCGCCGCTGCTCGTCGGGCTTGGGCAGGGCGAGAATTTCCTCGCCTCCGACGCGGCGGCGCTGCTCGCGCGGACGCGCGATGTGATCTACCTTGAGGAAGGTGACGTCGTAGAGGTGCGGCCCGGCGGCGTCATCATCCGCGACCACGGCGGCCATTCCGCGCAGCGCCCGACGACGAGGAGCGAGCTCGCCGCCGACGCGGTCGAGAAGGGCCGCCACGCGCACTACATGCAGAAGGAGATCTTCGAGCAGCCCGGCGCGGTCGCGAACACGCTCGAGATGGTCGCGAACGCGCAATCGCTGCAGCCGAACCTCTTCGGCGCGGAGGCGGAGGCCGTCCTCGCCCGCGCGAACCAGGTGCTGCTGCTCGCCTGCGGCACGAGCTATCACGCCGGCCTTGTGGCGCGCTACTGGCTCGAGGCGATCGCCGGTGTGCCCGCGGCGGTCGAGATCGCGAGCGAGTTCCGCTACCGCGACCCGGTGATGCGGCCGGGAACGCTGGTCGTGACGATATCGCAATCGGGCGAGACGGCGGACACGATCGCGGCGTTGAAGCACGCCCAGGAACGGGGCCTTGCCGACACGCTCACCGTGTGCAATTCCCCCGAATCATCCCTGATGCGGTCTTCGCGCCTGCGCTTTCTCACCCGCGCCGGTCCCGAAATCGGGGTGGCTTCCACCAAGGCCTTTACGACGCAGCTCGCCGCCCTGTTCGTCCTGACGCTGGTGCTCGCCAAGCTGAGGCACGGGCTTGCCCCCGAACGGGAAAAGGAGCTGATTGCGCAGCTGCGCCACCTGCCGCGCGCGATGGAAACGGTGCTCGCAGTGGAGCCTCTGGTCCGCGGCTGGGCGGGCCGCTTCCAGGGGAAGCAGCACGCGCTCTTCCTCGGGCGCGGCGCGCACTTTCCGATCGCGATGGAAGGCGCATTGAAGCTGAAGGAGATCTCCTACATTCACGCCGAAGCCTACGCCGCCGGGGAGCTGAAGCACGGGCCGCTCGCGCTGGTGGACTCCGGCATGCCCGTGGTGACGGTGGCGCCCAACGACCAGTTGATCGAGAAGCTGAAGTCGAACATGCAGGAAGTGCGCGCTCGCGGCGGCGAGCTCTACGTCTTCGCCGACGCCGACGCGCGCATCGCCCCGAGCGATGGCGTCCACGTCATCCGGCTCATGGAGCACGCCGGGCCGCTCTCGCCGGTTCTACACGTCATCCCGCTGCAGCTCCTCGCCTACCACGTAGCGGTGCTGCGCGGCACGGACGTTGACAAGCCGCGTAATCTGGCCAAATCGGTAACCGTCGAGTGACGGTCGGTTTGGGCGCGCTTCAGCGGGCGCTGCGCTGCTTCCGCGCGAGGCTGATCACGTCCTCGAGTATCGGGATGATATCGCGCACGTCGCAGCACGGCACGTGCCTGCCCGACGTGAGGTAGCGCCCATCGACCACGAGCGTCGGCGTGACTTCGATGGTGTAGGCCTCCGAGAGTGTCCTCGCGCGTTCGACCTTGGCTTCGACTTCGGGGGAATGGTAGGCATCGAGCCAGCGTTTGCGGTCAATGCCATGCTTGACCGCCCACTCGACGGTCACTTCGGGCACGCTCATCCGCAGCAACTCGACGTGATAGCCCTCGTACACCCTCAGGTGCAGGCGCTCGACCTCGCCCAGCTGTTCGAGCGCGTAATAGATGCGGGCGTGCGGCGCCCACGAATCCCTGAGGATCGCCGGGACGCGGCGCAGCGCGACGTCGGCGGGCTTGCGCCGGATCCAGCTTTCGAGGGCCGGCTGCAGCTCGTTGCAGTACCGACAGCCGTACCAGAAGAAGTCGATGACCTCGATCCGCTCGCCGGTCTCGATCGCCTGGGGGGCGATCAGGCGGTACTCGATGTTCTGGCGGGCGCGGATGTCCTGGGCGTGGGAAGCGCCCACCGCGCAGGCAAGCACGAGCAGCGCGAGCGCGGCGCGCACGGGCTGCCTACTTCCTCGCCGCGCGCTCCTTGCGCGCCATGGCGACCACCTGGTCGAGCACCTCGAGGAAACGCGGGTAGCTCCCGGCCATGGCGGGCGTCATGAGGTAGCGGCCGTCGACCACCAGCGTCGGGGTGGAGCTGACGTGATAGTTTCCCGGCAGCTCGATCGAGCGGTTGGTCCGGCTGCGCACGCCGAAGGAATTGAAGACGTCGATGAACTTCTGCCGGTCCACGCCCTGCTTCTCGACCCAGTCGAAGAGCGGCTTCGGATCGCGCATCAGCCCCTTGATCTCGAGGGTCCGCTGGTCGTGGATCGCGCTGAAGAGCTCGTAGTGCACCTTGTCCACCACGCCCATCGCGTCGAATGCATGGTAAGCGGTCGTGAGCGGCAGCCACGAATCCTGGAACACGACCGGCGCGCGGCGGAATTCGACGTCCGCGGGCTTCTTCTTGAGCCAGGCCCGGAGCGGCGGCTGCAGGCCGTTGCAGCCCGGGCAGCCGTAGTAGAAGAACTCGATGACCTCGACCTTCGCGCCGCTGGTAGTGGGCTGGGCGGGGTTGATCAGCTGATAGTCCTTGCCCGGCGCGAGCTGCGCCGCCGCGCCGCCGCTCAGGGTGAGAGCGATAAGCGACGCTGCCAGCCGCCGGGACCATCCAAATAGCTTCATTCGTGCTCCGTGAATTCAGGGGCGCTCATCGCGCACCTTGATGAGGGCGGTTTCGATGCCGTTCTGCTTCAGAGTCTCGCGCGTGCGCCCGAGTTCCTCGACGCTGGTGTACGGCCCCACGCGCACGCGGTGCCACACGCCCCTGTCCGGCAGGGTTGCCGTCTGGATCCGGGCCTCGATGCCGAGCAGCGCGAGCCGCGCCCTGAGGGTGTCTGCATCCCGCGCGTTCTGGAACGCGCCTGCCTGCAGGAAGAACCTCTCGCTCCCTGCCGCGGTTGACTGCTTCCTCGCGTCCTTGGCCTGCTGCTCCGTTACCGGCTCCTCCGTTCCCGGGAGGATCTTGTAGAAATCGAACCTCGGCTTGGCATCGGGCGCGCGGGCCGTCTTGTCCTCGACTCGCGCCGAAGCGGGTGGAGCGGGTTTCACGGGCTCAAGCTTCGCGGGCGGCATGCGGGTGACGAACGGATTGGGCATCTTGTTGATGTACCAGGCGACCCCGACCGCGATGCCGAGACCCAGCACGAGCCCGATCAGGATTCCGACGAGAAGCTGGCTGCCGCCGCTGCGAACCTCGGGTTCGAAACGCTTGTAGTCCTTCGACATGCGGATATCTTACATTCTATCGGGGGCCGACACACCCAGCAGCGCGAGCCCGTTGCGCAGGACCTGCCGCACCGCGGCGGCCAGTGCGAGGCGCGCGCGTTTCACGCTCTCGTCTTCCACCAGCAGGCGCGTCGCGTTGTAATAGCTGTGGAACGCCGCGGCGAGCTCCCGCAGGTAGAACGCGATCAGGTGCGGCGCAAGATCGCGCGCCGCGTTCTCCACCGCGTCCGGATATTCGAGCAGGCGGGCGAGCAACGCGGTCTCGTGCTCCGAGACGAGCGCGGACACGTCGGCTCCGGAGAGTTCCGCGGGGCGCCCTCCCCACTGCTCGAGCACGCTGCACACCCGCGCATGTGCGTACTGCACGTAGTAGACCGGGTTGTCGGTGCTCTGCGATTTCGCGAGATCGAGATCGAAATCGAGGTGCTGATCGCTCTTCCGCAGCACGTAGAAGAAGCGGGCGGCGTCGTTGCCGACCTCGTTTCGCAGCTCCCGCAACGTGACGAATTCCCCGGAGCGCGTTGACATCGGAACCCGCTGCCCGCCGCGGTAGAGCACCGCGAACTGGACGAGCGCGATGGTGAGCCGCTGCGGGTCGAGCCCGAGCGCCGCGAGCGCGCCCCTCACGCGCGCCATGTAGCCGTGATGGTCGGCGCCCCAGATGTCGATCGCGATGTCGAAGCCGCGCTCGAACTTGTCGAGATGGTAGGCAATGTCGGAAGCGAAATAGGTGTACTGGCCGTTCTCGCGCCGCACCACGCGGTCCTTCTCGTCGCCGTAGCGGCTCGAGCGGAACCACTTCGCCCCGTCCTGCTCGTAGAGGTGCCCGCGCTCCTCGAGCCGCTTCAGGGCGCGCTCGACACGGCCGGTATCGTAGAGCGAGCGCTCCGAGTACCACTTATCGAACGTGACCCCGAATTCGGCGAGATCGCTGCGGCAGTCCGCGAGCTGCACCTCGAGAGCGAAGCGGTGAATGGTGTCGTAGTCCGCGCCGAGCGCGCGCTTGGCGGCCTCGATCATGGCGTCGACGCGCAGCTCTTCGTCGGGCTCGGCGAGCGCCGCGCTGAAGACGCCGGCGCTGCGGCCGAAGCGCCCTCCGTGCCCGGAGTGGAGGGCGCGCGCCATGGAGCGCACGTACTCCCCCTGGTAGGCGTTCGCCGGAAAGGATACGGCCTCGCCGGCGAACTCCAGATACCGCAGCCATGTCGACAGCGTCAGGATGTCCATCTGCCGTCCGAAGTCGTTGACGTAGAACTCGCGGCTGACGTCGAAGCCGGCGGCCGCGAGAACGTTGGCGAGGCTTGCGCCGTAGGCGGCGCCGCGCCCGTGGCCGACGTGCAGCGGACCGGTGGGATTGGCCGACACGAATTCCACCTGGACCTTTTTGTGCTCGCCCAGCTGCCAGGTTCCGTAGCCCGCCCCGGCTTCCAGGATGCGATTGACGACCTGCTGCCGGAACGAGCGCTTGAGGAATAGATTGATGAAGCCCGCCCCGGCCACCTCGGCCCGTTCGAGGTAAGGCGAAGCCGGCAGCGCCGCCACCAGCCGGTCCGCGATCTCGCGCGGCGCGCGCTTGAGCGACTTGGCGAGCTGCAGCGCGACGTTGCAGGCGTAGTCGCCGTGTTCGGCCTGCCGCGGCTTCTCCAGCACGATGCTGGGCGCGACGGGCACGGGCGCGACTTCCCGAATCGCTTTCTCGAACAGCGCGGAAAGGTGTGAGCGCAGGTCGGGGACGACGGAAGCCGGCATCTGGGACTCTGAGAAAAAAGGCGGATTATAAGAGCCTATCTCAATAATAGGCGCGTGATGCGTTGTGGCCAGGACGGGATGGATGCGAGGCGCACGGCGCAGGCCCTATGTCGATAGGGTCAAGCCGGGCAACAAAGCAGACGGCGCGCCGGAGCGTTGAGCAGGGATCGGCGCAACGTGGAGCAGGGGCCCCCTGGGGGGATGCGACCGTTAAGCCGATTGAGGCGCGTCGCTTCGAATGCCGATCCATGCGCGTCACCGGGGGTCAGATCCCAGAAGGGTCCCTCTTCTGCCCCTCGACGCGCCCGCTTGCGGGGATGCGACCGCAAAGGCGTGCACCGGCACGCGGATTGAATCCGGCGCGCTCGGCCCGCTCCGGGGTCGCACCTACGCCACCGGCGCAGGCACTGCTCCGCCCTCCGCGTGCCCCTGGCCACAACCCGCAGGGACGGGGCGATCTGGGCGCATCTTGTCGTCGGGAACCCTTGCAATATCGACATATTGCTGCGGGCTATCCTCCTAAGACTGCATCCCACATCGCCTCCGTCGCACACGTGCCTATTATTGAGATAGGCTCTGACGTCAGAACTCCAGCGGGTCGACGTCGATCGACCAGCGCGCCCGCGTGGAAACCGAGCTCGCCAAAGCGTCATGCCACGCTTCCAGAAACCCGCGCAGGCGGCTCCGTGACGCGGACTGGACCAGCAATTGCGCGCGCTCGCGGCCGGCCCGCCGCGGCAGGGTGGCCGGCACGGGTTCATACGCGATGATCTGTTCATCGAGTGCCTGGGCGCGGCGCGCGGCCTCGCCGAGGAACTGGAGCGCAGTCGCAAGTCTCGGCGCTTCGGCGCGCAGCAGCGCCTGGTGGACGAACGGAGGGAAGCCGGCCTGCCGGCGCTCGGCGAGCGCGGCATCCGCGAAAGCGCGGTAATCCTGGTTGCGCAATGCGGCGTAGAGGGGATGGTGCGGGAATTCGGTCTGGATCAGCACCTCCCCCTGGATGCCGCCGCGTCCGGCGCGCCCGGCGACCTGCGTGAGCTGCGCGAAAAGCCGCTCGGCGGCCCGGAAGTCGCTGCTGTAAAGCTGGCCGTCGGCATTGAGTACGCCCACCAGATTGAGGTGGGGAAAATCGTGGCCCTTGGCTAGGATCTGGGTTCCGACCAGGACGTCGACATCGCGTTCCTGTATGCGCAGTCGCATCGCGTGCCAGGCGCGGCGCCGGCGGGTCGTGTCGCGGTCGATGCGCAGGATGCGCGCCTGCGGGATGAGGCGCGCCAGCGTCTCTTCCACTCGCTGGGTGCCCTGCCCGATCAGCGCGAGATCCGGGTTGCCGCAGCCCGGGCACGCCGCCGGAGGCGCCGAGACGTGACCGCAATGGTGGCAGCACAGTCGGCGTTCCGGCAGGTGCAGCACGAGCCGCGCGGAGCAGCGCCGGCAGCCGGATATCCAGCCGCAGGACCGGCACATCAGCACCGGGGCGTAGCCGCGCCGGTTGATGAACACGAGCGCCTGCTCGCCGCGCGCGACGCACTCGCGCAGCGCGGTGACGAGGCGCTCCGAAAGTCCGTCGCTCAATCGGTCGCCTCGCGTGTCGATGCAGGCGATGCGCGGGGGCGGGGCGCCAATGCGCCGCGTGAGCGTGAGCAGCGCGTAGCGGCCGCTGACGGCGTTGTGATAGGTTTCGAGTGCGGGCGTAGCCGAGCCGAGCACGACGGGCACGCCACGCTGCCGGGACCGCACCACGGCGAGGTCCCGCGCCGAATAGCGGAAACCCTCCCCCTGCTTGAATGAGCTGTCCTGTTCCTCGTCCACAATGATGAGGCCGAGATCCGGCAGCGGTGCGAACACTGCAAGCCGGGTGCCGAGGACGATGCGGGCCCGCCCGGAGGAAGCCGACCGCCAATGCTCCAGCCGCTCGGCTTCGGCGAGCCCGCTGTGCAGGCTCACGGCCGGCGTGCCCGGAAAGCGGCCTCTTATCAAGGCTTCCAGTTGAGGCGTGAGCGCGATCTCGGGCACCACCACCAGCGCCTGCCGGCCGGCGGCGAGCGTTGCGGCGATGGCGTGCAGGTAGACCTCGGTCTTGCCGCTGCCGGTGACCCCGAGCAGAAGAAACGGCCGGAACGCCCCAAGACGGCTACAGATCTCGTTCACGGCCCGCGCCTGTTCCGGAGTCAGCTCCGGGGCCGGATCCGCTGCGGCCGCGGGGGGCACGCCCGCGGCGGTTTCGTGGGGCATGACGCGCTGCCGAGGCAGGGCGGCGACGCGCCGCAGGCGCGTCGGCAATGCGCCCATGATCACCGCGCCCAACGGGTGGTGGTAGTAATCAGCGGAAAACCGCAGCAATCGCAGGTCCTCCGCCGCGAGCGGCGGCAGGTCGCGGAGAATGCGGACGGCCTCCTTGAGCCGCTCCGCCGGAACCGCCGTGGAGTGCCCGAGCTCGACGATCACGCCCAACGCGTTTTTCCGCTTGAAGGGGACCAGCACGCGCCGCCCCACATCGGCGGCCGAGGCATCGGGTGCGCGGTAATCGAACAGCCTGGGCACCGGGACGTCGAGCGCGACGCGAATAATGTTCATGCGCCTACCCGCGGTTTGCGTGCTGTGCGGCTCGGGTATCGCGCTTTCTCGCCCATGCGAGGCTCGTGAGCAAACGCTAACCGACCGGGTGGGGGGTTATCAACAATATGTTGTGGATAACCGTGTTGATAGCGCATGCGCGGTGAGGGCGGTCATGGGAGGCGAATCGGATTTCACCACCGGCCGTGGATCGACCAGAAGCATAAAACATCGCTACATCAATAGGTTACTGACAAACATCGGAGTCGAACCGTCGTCCCGTCTGCGACCGGATGGGGCCGGTTTCCGTGTGCATAAGTGCGACCGGCTTGCCCGCAAAGCCAGCACTGGCGCGGGTTTTCAGTGATAGGCCGGACTCATTTCGTGAACCGCCTCCACCAGGGCGGCGACGCTATCGGGAGGGGTGAACTGCGTGACGCCATGCCCCAAGTTGAAAACATGGCCCGCACCGGTCCCGTAGGCGGCGAGCACGGCGGCGACACCGGCGCGGATCGCCGGCCGTCCCGCGAGCAACACGGCCGGGTCGAGGTTTCCCTGCAGGGCGGCGCGACGCCCAACACGCTCGCGCGCGGCGGCGAGATCCACCGTCCAGTCGACCCCGACGGCGTCGCAGCCGCTTCCGGCAAGCGCCTCGAGCCAGCCACCGCCGCCCTTGGTGAAGAGAATGGTCGGGACCCGTTCTCCGTCATGCTCGCGCCTTAAGCCTTCCACGATGCGCTGCATGTAGGAGAGCGAAAATTCCCGGTACTCCGCCGCGCCCAGCGTGCCGCCCCAAGTGTCGAAGATCATGACGACCTGGGCCCCCGCCTCGATCTGGGCGTTGAGGAAGACGGTCGCGGCGCGGCAGTTCACCTGCAGGATATGGTGCAGGAGCTCGGGCCGGCCATAGAGCATCGACTTCACCGTGCGGAAGTCGGCGCCCGCGCCTCCCTCCACCATGTAGCACGCCAGCGTGAACGGGCTTCCGCAGAACCCGATGAGCGGCACGCTGCCACCAAGCGCCGACCGCACCTGGCGGATGGTATCGAGCACGTAGCCGAGGCGCTCGTGCGGGTCGGGCACCGGCAGCCTGCGTATTTCCCGCTCCTCGCGCAGGGGCCGCTCGAGGCGCGGTCCTTCGCCCTCGGCAAAACTCAATCCCAGGCCCATCGCATCCGGCAGCGTGAGGATGTCGGAAAATACGATGGCGGCATCGAGCGGGAACCGCGCAAGCGGCTGTAACGTGACCTCGGTGGCGAGGCCGGGGCTTCTCGCCAGGGCGAGAAAGCTGCCGGCCCGCGCGCGGGCGGCGTTGTACTCCGGGAGGTAGCGGCCCGCCTGGCGCATGAGCCACACCGGCGTGTAGGGCGTGGGCTGCCTCAGCAGCGCGCGGATCAAAATGTCGTTCTTGGGTCTTGTCACCGGCGGACGCAGTGCTACCGCGGCAGCTCGGAGCGGCCCATCAGGAATTCATCGACCGCGCGCGCGCACTGTCGCCCCTCGCGTATCGCCCATACCACGAGCGATTGCCCGCGCCGCATGTCGCCGGCGGCGAATACTTTGGGCACCGAGGTGGCGTAGCAGCCAGCTCCGTCGGTGGTCGCTTGCGCGTTGCCGCGCGCGTCCTTTGCCACGCCGAAGCCGTCCAGGACGAACTGGACCGGGGAGACAAACCCCATCGCCAGCAACACGAGATCGGCGGGCAGCGTGAACTCCGTGCCCGCGACCTCGCTCATCCTGCCGTCCTTCCACGCCAGCCGCACCAGCCTGAGCGCCTTGACCTTGCCGCCCTCGCCGACGAACTCCTTGGTGGCGACCGACCAGTCGCGGCTCACCCCCTCCTCGTGCGAGGAGGACGTGCGCAGCCGCGTCGGCCAGTATGGCCACACCGGATTGCGCTCCACGTCGGGCGGCATCGGCAGCAGCTCGAGCTGCGTGACGGAGCGGGCCCCATGGCGGTTCGATGTACCGACGCAGTCGGACCCGGTATCGCCGCCGCCGATGATCACCACGTGCTTGCCGGTCGCCCACAGGTCGGGCACGTCCGCGTCGCCCGCGACGCGCTTGTTCTGCAGCGGCAGGAACTCCATCGCGAAGTGCACGCCGTCGAGCTCCCGGCCCGGGATCGGCAGGTCGCGCGACTGCTCCGCTCCGCCCGCAAGCACCACCGCAGCGAACTCGGCAAGGAGCTTGCCGGGCGCAATCAGCTCCTTCGACCAGTCAGGAACGCCTTTGCCGGGGCGCTGGTTGCCGACACAAACGCCGGTGCGGAACGAAACGCCCTCGGCCGCCATCTGCTCCACGCGTCGGTCGATCTGCCATTTCTCGAGCTTGAAATCGGGGATGCCGTAACGCAGCAGGCCCCCTATGCGGTCGGTCTTTTCGAATACGACAACCTCGTGGCCGGAGCGCGCGAGCTGCTGCGCGCAGGCGAGCCCGGCGGGCCCGGAGCCCACGACCGCGACTTTCTTGCCGGTCTTACGCGCAGGGGGTTGCGGCTTGACCCAGCCTTCCTGCCATGCCCTGTCGATGATCGCATGCTCGATCGATTTGATGCCGACGGGATCCTCGTTGATGCGCAGCACGCAGGCCTCCTCGCACGGCGCCGGGCACACCCGGCCCGTGAATTCGGGGAAGTTGTTGGTCGAGTGCAGTGAGTCGATCGCGGACCTCCAGTCCTGGCGGTACACGAGATCGTTCCAGTCGGGAATGATGTTGTTGACCGGGCAGCCGCTCATGCAGAACGGGATGCCGCAGTCCATGCAGCGCGCGCCCTGGATGCCCGCCGCCTCGTCCGTGAGGTGGGGGATGAACTCGCGGTAGTGCCTCTTGCGCGCCTCTTTCGGCTCGTACGTCTCTTCGACGCGATCGTGCTCGAGAAATCCCGTTATTTTGCCCATGGTAAGCGCTCACTTCTGGCGCCGGCAGACCGTGCTGGGGAGGGGCGCGGGAAGCAGGAAGGACGCGCCGCTGACGCGGAACGGGCCCGCGCCTCCCGGTTCCGGTCAGGCGGCGATCCTGCGTCCCTTGGCGGCGAGCTCGCCCAGCGCGCGCCGGTACTCGTTCGGGAACACCTTGACGAACTTCGGCCGGAACTCGTTCCAGCGCTCGAGTACGCGCTTCGCCTGCGCGCTCCCCGTATATCGCGCGTGGTTCTCGATCAGCCGCTTCACGATCGCCTCGTCGGCCATGCCGCCGTGCCACAGCTCGCGCGTCAACTTTGCTTCCTGCTCGGCTTCGGCGAGGAGCGGCTCCAGAGCCACCATCGACGTGTTGCAGCGCCGGGCGAACTCGCCGGCGCCATCGAGCACGTAGGCGATACCGCCCGACATGCCGGCGGCGAAGTTGCGGCCGGTCACTCCCAGCACCACCACGGTGCCCCCGGTCATGTACTCGCAGCCGTGGTCGCCGACGCCCTCGACGACCGCTTGGGCGCCCGAGTTTCTGACCGCGAAGCGCTCGCCGGCAACGCCCCGGAAGTACGCCTCGCCGCAGATCGCGCCGTAGAGCACGACGTTGCCGGTGATGATGTTCTCGGTCGGCTCGCCGCGGAACTTGGGCGAGGGCTGCACCGAGATGCGCCCCCCCGAGAGCCCCTTGCCGCAGTAATCGTTGGTGTCGCCGATGAGCTCGAGCGTCACGCCCTTTGCGAGGAATGCGCCGAAGCTCTGCCCGGCGGAGCCGGCGAAGCGGATGTGGATGGTATCGTCGGGCAGCCCCTCGTGGCCGTAGCGGCGGGCAATGTTCCACGACAGCATGGTGCCGACCGTGCGGTTGATGTTGCGGATCGGCGTCTCGATCGTGACTTTCTCGCCGTGCTCGAGCGCCGGGCGCGCCAGCTCGATCAGCCGGTTGTCGAGCGCTTTCTCGAGTCCGTGGTGTTGCTTCTCGGTGTTGTAGCGCGCGACCTCGGCCGGCATCTGCGGCATGGCGAAGATCTTGGAGAAATCCAGGCCCTTCGCCTTCCAGTGTTCGATGCCCTTCTTCATGTCGAGCAGGTCCGAGCGCCCGATGAGATCGTTGAATTTGCGAATGCCGAGCTTCGCCATCAATTCGCGCGCTTCCTCGGCGACGAAGAAGAAATAATTGACGACGTGCTCGGGCTTGCCCTCGAACTTCCTGCGCAGCACCGGGTCCTGGGTCGCGACACCGACCGGGCAGGTGTTGAGGTGGCACTTGCGCATCATGATGCAGCCCTCGACGACGAGCGGTGCGGTCGAGAAGCCGAACTCGTCCGCCCCCAGCAGCGCGCCGATCACCACGTCGCGGCCGGTCTTCATCTGCCCGTCCACCTGGATCGCGATCCGCCCGCGCAGGCGGTTGAGCACGAGCGTCTGCTGCGTCTCTGCTAGCCCGAGTTCCCACGGCGTGCCTGCGTGCATGATGGAGGACCAGGGCGAGGCTCCGGTGCCGCCGTCATGGCCGGCGATCGTCACGTGATCCGACTTGGCCTTGGACACGCCCGCGGCCACCGTGCCGACCCCGACCTCGGACACGAGCTTGACGCTGACCGCGGCCTCGGGGTTCGCGTTCTTGAGATCGTGGATCAGCTGCGCGATGTCCTCGATCGAGTAGATGTCGTGATGCGGCGGCGGCGAGATCAGCTCGACGCCGGGCGTCGAAAAGCGGATCTCCGCGATGTACTCCGACACCTTGCGCCCGGGTAGCTGCCCGCCCTCGCCGGGCTTGGCGCCCTGCGCAATCTTGATCTGGAGCATCCGGGCATTCGCCAGATACTCGGCGGTGACCCCGAAGCGGCCCGAGGCGACCTGCTTGATCTTGGAGTTGAGCGAGTCGCCTTCCTGGAGCGGAATGTCGACCTCGACGCGCTCGCGGCCCAGCCGCGACAGCAGGCTTTCGCCCGCCGCGACCTTCGCGTAGCGCTTGCGGTCCTCGCCGCCCTCGCCGGTATTGGATTTCCCGCCGATGCGATTCATCGCGATCGCAAGCGTGGCGTGCGCCTCGGCCGAGATCGAGCCGAGCGACATCGCCCCCGTGGAGAAGCGCTTGACGATCTCGGCGGCGGGCTCGACCTCCTCGAGCGGTACCGGCGCGCAGCGCTCGAACCTGAACTCGAAAAGCCCCCTGAACGTCAGGTGGCGCTGCGACTGGTCGTTGACGATCGCCGCGTATTCCTGGTAGGTCCGGTACGAATTTCCGCGCGCCGCGTACTGCAGCTTCGCGATCGCATCGGGGGTCCACATATGCTCCTCGCCGCGCACGCGCCAGGCATATTCACCGCCGGCGTCGAGCGCCCCTCGCAGCACCGGGTCGTCCTCGCTGAACGCGGCCCGGTGCATACGGATCGTTTCCTCGGCGACATCGAACAGGTCGATGCCCTCGACCGATGAGGTCGTCCCGGTGAAATACTTGTCCACCAGGGAGCGCGCGAGCCCCACCGCCTCGAAGATCTGCGCGCCGGTGTAGGACATGTAGGTCGAGATGCCCATCTTGGACATCACCTTCTTCAGCCCCTTGCCGATCGCCTTCACGTAGCTCTTGATCGCTTTCCCGCCGGTCACGCCCGCTCCGAATTCGCCGCGCGCGGCGGCATCGAGCAGCGTCTCGAGGGCGAGGTATGGGTGCACCGCTTCGGCCCCGTAGCCGCCCAGGAGCGCGAAGTGGTGCACCTCACGCGCCGAGCCGGTCTCGACCACCAGCCCCGTGCTGGTGCGCAGCCCCTTGTTGACGAGGTGCTGGTGGATCGCCGACAGGGCGAGCAGCGCCGGGATCGCGACCAGATCGCGCTCGATTCCGCGGTCGGAAATGATGAGCACGGAATAGCCCGCCCGCACCGCGTCCTCGGCCTGCGCGCACAGCGAGGCAAGCCGCGCCTCGACCGCCTCCTTGTCCCAGGCGAGGGGATAGGTGGTGTCGATCTCGATCGACTTGAATTTGCCGTCGGTGTAGCGGTCGATGTGCCGGATCTTCTCCATCTCGAAGAAGTCGAGCACCGGCTGGCTGATTTCAAGCCGCAACGGCGGATTCATCTCGTCGATGCCGAGAAGGTTGGGCTTCGGTCCGATGAAGGAGACGAGCGAAGTCACCAGCTCCTCGCGGATGGGATCGATCGCGGGGTTGGTGACCTGCGCGAACAGCTGCTGGAAATAGTTATATAAGATTTTGTTTTTAAAAGATAAAACAGCAAGCGCAGCATCGTTGCCCATGGAGCCGACCGGCTCCTCGGCGTTCATCGCCATCGGCGCCAGCTGGAACTTGAGGTCCTCCTGGGTGTAGCCGAACGCCTGCTGCCGCTTGAGCAGCGGCACCGGCGACTTCAGCGGGGCCGTCTTCTCGGTCTCGACCTCGTCGAGCTTGACGCGGATCCGCTCGATCCATTCCGCGTAGGGCTTGGCGGAGGCGAGCGCGTCCTTCAACTCTTTGTCGTCGATGATGCGGCCCTTCTCGAGGTCCACCAGGAACATCTTGCCCGGCTGCAGGCGCCATTTCTTGATGATTTTCTCCTCGGGCACCGGCAGGCAGCCGCACTCCGAGCCCATGATGACGAGGTCGTCGGCGGTCACGATGTAGCGGGAGGGGCGCAGCCCGTTGCGGTCGAGGGTTGCGCCGATCCTCAGCCCGTCGGTGAAGGCGATCGAAGCCGGCCCGTCCCACGGCTCCATCATCGCCGCGTGGTATTCATAGAACGCGCGCCGGGCGGGATCCATCAGGGTATGGTTTTCCCAGGCCTCCGGGATCATCATCATCATGGCGTGGGCGATCGAGTAGCCGCCCATCACCAGGAGCTCGAGCGCGTTGTCGAACGAAGCCGAATCCGACTGGCCGTCGTAGATCAGCGGCCAGATCTTGTCGAGGTCCCGGCCGAGCATGGGAGAAGAGATCGAGCCCTGGCGCGCCCGGATCCAGTTGATGTTGCCGCGCAGTGTGTTGATCTCGCCGTTGTGGCAGATCATGCGGAAGGGATGCGCCAGGTCCCAACTCGGGAAGGTGTTGGTCGAGAAGCGCTGGTGCACGAGGGCGAGGGCGGATTCAACGCGCGCGTCCTTCAGATCGAGGTAGTACTCGCCGACCTGGTAGGCGAGCAGCATGCCCTTGTAGCAGACGGTCCGCGCCGACAGGGTGGGCACGTAGAACTCCTTGCCGTGTGCGAGCTTCAGCGCCTGGATCGCGTGTCCCGCGCTCTTGCGGATGATGTAGAGCTTTCTCTCGAGCGCGTCGGTGACGGTAATGCCCTTGCCGCGGCCGACGAACACCTGCCGGATGACGGGCTCGATGCGCTTCGCGGGCTCGGCGAGGTCGGAGTTGTCCACCGGCACGTCGCGCCAGCCGAGCAGCACCTGGCCCTCGTCGTTGATCGCGCGCTCGATTTCGTACTCGCAGGCGAGGCGCGAAGCGGGATCGCGCGGCAGAAACACCATGCCGACGCCATAGTGCCCGACGGGCGGCAGCTTCACGCCGCGCTTCACCATCTCTTCGCGAAAGAACTTGTCGGGAATCTGGATGAGGCAACCTGCGCCGTCGGAGAGCTTCGGGTCCCAGCCGACCGCGCCGCGGTGCGTGAGGTTCTTCAGTATCGTCAGGCCTTGCTCGACGATGGTGTGGCTCTTCTTGCCCTTGATGTGCGCGACAAAGCCCACGCCGCACGCGTCGTGCTCGTGGCGCGAGTCGTATAACCCCTGCACGGGAGGCATTCCTGGTTGATCCACGCGGCGCTTCCTCAAGAGCTCAACGATTTCAACCGCCTGCCGCTCGCCCTGCTGCGCTGCAACAAGTGAGATTGAAAGCGGAGGCGCGAAGGGGAAGTTTACTGCCATCAGCCACTTACGGCAACAGCTTGGGGGTCGGCCCCGCTCCTCGTCACGTTTCCTCGATCGCAAACAGGCGCCGGTGCTCGAGGATTGCGTAGCGGTCGGTCATGCCGGCGATATAGTCGGCGATGGCGCGGGGCGCGTCCTGCCCCGCCCGCTCCTGGAACTCGGGCGGCAGCAGCCGGTTATCCGACAGGAGCGCCGCGAAGAGTTCGGTCACGATGCGGCTGGCCTTGGTGCTCATGCGCACCACGCGGTAGTGGCGGTAGAGATTCGCGCGCAGAAAGCGCTTCAACTGCTCGTTGTCCTCGCGGATGCGCGCGCTGAACGCGATCAGCGGCTGCGCGAGCCGCACCTCCTCGATCGAGGCGGGGGCGTACCGGCGGATGTTCTCCGCGCTGGTGCGGATGAGATCGGTGACCAGCGTATCGATCATGCGTCGCACCGTTTCGTGTCGCAGCCGCCGGGGCGCGAGCCGCGGGTACTGGCGCAGCACCGCCGTCATGTGGCGCGCGAAGATCGTCACCTGCGCGAGCTGCGCCAGGTCGAGCAGCCCGGAGCGCACGCCGTCATCCACGTCATGGTTGTTGTAGGCGATCTCGTCGGCGAGGTTGGCGACCTGCGCTTCAAGCGACGGGCGCCGCTTCTTCACGAAGCGCTCCCCGACATCGCCGAGCGCACGCGCGCTCCGGAGCGAGCAATGCTTCAGAATTCCCTCGCGCGTCTCGAAGGTGAGATTCAAGCCATCGAAGGCGGCGTAGCGCTGCTCGAGGACGTCCACGACGCGCAGGCTCTGGAGGTTGTGCTCGAAGCCACCATAGGGCCGCATGCACGCGTTGAGGGAATCCTGGCCGGTATGGCCGAAGGGAGTATGGCCAAGGTCGTGCGCGAGAGCGACCGCCTCGGTCAAATCTTCGTCGAGCCGGAGGCTGCGCGCGACCGACCGCGCGATCTGCGCCACCTCGAGGCTGTGGGTGAGGCGGGTGCGGAACAGATCGCCCTCATGGTTGACGAAGACCTGGGTCTTGTACTCGAGGCGCCGGAAGGCGGTGGAATGGACGATGCGGTCGCGATCGCGCTGGTATTCGCTCCTGCCGCGGGGCGGGGCCTCGCGGTGGCGGCGGCCTCGGGAGCGCTCCGGTCGCGCCGCGTAGGGGGCGAGGTCAAGCCCGGGCATGCACGGCGGCGTCGAGCACGTCCGCGAGCGCATCGCGCGGCACCTCGCCCGAGACGTACGCCTCCCCGATGCGCTTCACCAGCACGAAGTGGATGCGGCCGCCTGCCACCTTCTTGTCGTGGCCCATCAGCTCGAGGTAGCGCTCCACGCCCAGCTTGGGCGGATCGAGCGGCAGGCCCGCATTCCCGAGAAGCGCGCCGAGGCGGCGCACGTCCCGGGCGCCGAGGAGACCGAGCCGCTGCGAGAGCTTCGCCGCCAGCAGCATGCCGGCGGCGACCGCTTCGCCGTGGAGCCACGCACCGTAGCCGGCGCCGGCCTCGATCGCGTGGCCGAACGTGTGCCCGAGGTTGAGCAGCGCGCGCGGTCCGCGTTCCAGCTCGTCCTGGGCAACCACCTCGGCCTTGTTGGCGCAAGAGCGCTCGATGGCGTAGGAAAGCGCCTCGGGCTCGCGCCGGGCGAGCCGGGCGATGTTGGCTTCGAGCCACTCGAAGAACGGTGCGTCGCGGATCAACCCGTATTTGATGACCTCCGCGAGCCCGGCCGCCAGCTCGCGCGGGGGCAGCGTGACGAGTGTGTCGGTGTCGGAGACCACGGCGAGCGGCTGGTAGAATGCTCCGATCATGTTCTTGCCGAGGGGGTGGTTGATCGCGGTCTTGCCCCCGACCGCCGAATCGACTTGCGCGAGCAGCGTGGTCGGTACCTGGATGTAAGGCACGCCGCGCTGGTAAACCGCGGCGGCGAATCCGGCGAGATCGCCGACGACCCCCCCTCCCAGCGCGATGAGGGCGGTGCCGCGTTCGCAATGATGCTCGAGCAGCGCGTCGAAGATGCGGTTCAACGTCTCCCACGTCTTGTACTCCTCGCCATCCGGCACCGTGATGCTCACCACCCTCACCCCGTGCGATTCGAGCGCGCTCACCAGCTGCGCAAGGTAGAGCGGCGCGATGGTGGCGTTGGTGATGATCGCGGCGTCCTTCTGCGGCAGCTTCTCCACGATCAGCCCGGGGCGGGCGAGGAGGCCCGCTCCGATGTAAATCGGGTAGCTGCGGGCGCCCAGCGCGACACTCAGAGTATGCATGACGGGTTCGGTCGGCGCCGCTCAGCCGGCGCTCTCGGCGGCAGCGGACTGGTGCTCGATCAGCCGCTGCTCCAGCTTGTGGGCAAGGCTGCCCAGGCTCTGGCTGCCGGTGTCGACGACGATGTCGGCGATGCTGCGATAGAGCGGATCGCGCTCGGCATAGAGCTCCTCGAGCCTGGCGAGGGGCTCATCGGTCCTCAATAACGGCCGGTTCCGGTCATGGCGCGTGCGCGCCCACAGGTCCTTCGCGACCGCGCGCAGGTAGACCACCACGCCGTTTTCGGCCAGCAGCCGGCGGTTTTCCGCGGACAGCACGGCGCCGCCGCCGGTCGCGAGCACGATGTCGCTGCGGTGAGCGAGTTCCGCCAGCGTCCTCGCCTCGCGCGCGCGGAAACCGGCCTCGCCTTCGATGTCGAAGATCACCGGGATCTTCACGCCGGTCGTGCGCTCGATCTCCTCGTCGCAGTCGTAGAAGGTCTTGCCGAGCCGTCTGGCGAGGCGCCTGCCCACCGAGGTCTTGCCCGCGCCCATCAGGCCCACCAGGAAAATGTTGCCGGGAATGCGTCCGTGCCGCTCCGCCGGTCTCTGCACGCTGCCCATGAAGACGATTCTAGCGGAACGGCCAGGTGGTGCCTAACGCGCGTTCCCCGGAGGGACCGGCGAATAAAAAGGCGGCCCGCGGGCCGCCTTTTTCGGGAGACGCTCGAGCGTCCGTTTATTGCCGCAGCGTCAGGCCGTCCTTGAGGATGCGCGGCGTGATGAAGATCAGCAGCTCGTTGCGGTTGTCCGTCCTTAGGTTCTGCTTGAACATCCAGCCCACGAACGGCAGATCGCCGAGCACTGGGACCTTGTTGGTCTGGTTGTTCTCGGTCTGCTGGTAGATGCCGCCGATCACCACCGTGCCGCCGTTCTCCACCAGCACTTCGGTCACGATCTGCTTGGTGTCGATCGACGGGCCGGCGAGCGTGTTCTGGCCCACGCTGTCCTTGTGGATGTTGAGATTCATGATCACGTTGTCATCGGGCGTGACTTGGGGCTTGACCTTCAGCGAGAGCGTCGCCTTCTTGAAGGAAACACTGGTGGCGCCGCTCGAGGTCGCCTGCTGGTAGGGGATTTCGGTGCCCTGCTCGATGGTGGCTTCCACCTGGTCGGCGGTGATGACGCGCGGGCTCGAGATGATCTTGCCCTTGCCGTCCGCCTGCAGCGCGGTGAGCTCCAAGTTGAGGAATTTCTGCGAGCCTTCCCGGAACAGCGCCAGCGAGAACGCGCCGGGGTTGGCGCCGGCGATTCCTGGTACCGGCAGATTCACGGACAGCGAGTCGTTGAACGGCGGCGCGGTGGCGATCTGGCCGGTATGAAAGCCCGGGTCGGTGAGCTGACCGCCCGGCACTGCGCGCACCGGGGTGCCGCTCTGGCTCCCGAGCTTGGTGCCCTGTCCCGTCTGGTCGTGATAGCCGAGTCGCACGCCGAGGTTGCGGCCGAAGGTGTCGCTCGCCTCCACGATGCGCGATTCGATCATGACCTGGCGCACCGGCACGTCGACCTTGCGAATGAGCTTCCGCACTTCCTCCAGCCGTGTCGGCGTGTCCTGCACGAATATCGTGTTGGTGCGCGGATCGACCACGGCGCTGCCGCGCTTGGAGAGCACCCGCTGCTGCGGATCGGCGAGCAGCTTCTGCAGATCGGCTCCCTTCTGGTAGTTCAGCTGGAAGCTCTCGGTGCGCGTGGGCTCGAGGTCGACGATCTGCTGCTGCGCCTCGAGCGCCAGCTTCTCGCGCGTGGCGAGTTCGTCGCGCGGCGCGATCCACACGACGTTGCCGGTCTTGCGCATGTCCAGGCCCTTCGCCTGCAGGATGATGTCGAGCGCCTGGTCCCACGGCACGTCCTTCAGCCTCAGCGTCAGGTTGCCGCCCACCGTGTCGCTGGTGATAATGTTCTTCTCGGTGAAGTCGGCGATCACCTGGAGCACGGCGCGCACTTCGACGTTCTGGAAATTAAGCGACAGTTTCTCGCCCTTGTAGGGCCCGCCGCGCACCGTCGCCCGGCCCTGGTCCTCGGCCTGCCGCTTGACTTCCACGATGAAGCGGGTGTCGGTCTGGTAGGCGGTATGCTCCCAGGCCCCGCGCGGCTCGATCACCAGCCGGGTGTTGGCACCCTGCGGGAAGGCGTCGATCGTCTGCACCAGCGTGCCGAAGTCCGTAACGTCGAGGCGCCGCTGGAGGCTCTTCGGCAGCGCGGTATTGATGAAGTCGACGATGATGGTCCTGCCCTGGAGCTTCAGGTCAATGCCGACGGCGCTGTCCGACAGATCGATCACGACGCGCCCCTCGCCGGCAGCTCCGCGCCGGAAGTCGACGTCGCGCAGCGCATGGCGCCGGTCGCCCAGCCGCGCCTCGGCAAAATGAGTGATCGCGCCCGCGGGGCTCGCCACGGCGGCGGCGCCCTGGAGCGTGATCAGCAGCGTCCGGCCCTCGATCTGCGTGTCGTAGCCGGAGGCGCGGGAGAGGTTGAGGACCAGCCGCGTGCGGTCGCCCGCCTGCACGACGTTGTAGCTGCGCAAGTCCCCTTCCGTCGCTTCCTGGGTGCCGCGGCCGAGCGCGCTGGTGGTATTGGGGAAGTCGAACGCGATGCGCGGCGGGTTGCTGACGGTGAAACCGGCAGGCGGGCTCGCCGGCGGTTCCTTCAGCGTCACGCGGATGACCACCTTGCCGGCGCTCGCGGGCGAAACGTTGATCGACTCGATGCTGTTCGCCTGCGCGCGCGCGGCGAGGCTCGCGCACGCGAGCGCGAGCGCCAGCATCCCGTGAAGGGCCCACGAACGGAACAACGTGTTCAGCTTCATTTTCTCGCCTCCTGTTCGTCCTGCAGCAGCAGCAAGCGCTCTTCCTCTTTCCAGTCGTTGCCGCTGTCCTGGATCAGCTCCTTCAGCTTTACTGCAGACTCGGTGATGTCAATCACGCGGCCGAAGTTCTGTCCCATGAAGTCCCCCATCTTGACCCGGTACAGGTTGTTGTCCGGTGTCTTGATCAGCGCGAAGAACTCCTTCTTCTGGGAGAGCGATCCCACCATCTTGAGGTTTTCCAGCGGAAACGCCTCGAGCGGCCCCTTGCGTCGGTCCTCGGGAGGCAGCAAGGGGTGCCGCTTGCCGGCAGTCCTGGTCGGCTCGATCTTGCGCGGCACGAATGGGTCGAGGAGATCGAATGCCGCGTACTCGAACGGTTCGTAGGGCCTTACTTCCGGCAGCGGGGGGATGCGTCCGCGCGGCATGTTCTCCGAATCCCTGACGAACTGTCGCAGATCCGAATGCTGCTCGCCGCCGCACGACACGAGCGCAAAACAGGCGAGCGCGCCGACGAGGATACGACGCTGAGTCATTTCTTGCCGCCTTTCTTGACAGCTACGGCCCTTCTCTGCTGCGCCAGCTCCTCGTCATCGAGATAGCGGAAGGTCTTGGCCACTGCGTCCAGCACCAGACCGCCGCCCTTGCCCGCCTTGCCCACCGAGGCGAGCGCGATATTTTCCAGCGTGACGATCCGCGAGAGCTTGCCGATATCGCTCGCGAACGCGCCGATATCGTGATAGTTCCCGGTGACCTTGATCGAGATCGGCAGCTCGGCGTAGAAGTCCCGCCGCGTCTCCTGGGCGGCGGGCTTGAACAGCTCGAACTGAAGGCCGCGTCCCAGGCCGGCCTGGTTGATGTCGGTCAGCAGCGCGTCCATCTCGGACCTGCCCGGCAACTGCTTGAGTAGCGCCCCGAACTGCTTTTCGATGTCTTCCAGCTGCTTCTGGTAGGCCGGCAGGTTGATCGCCTCGCTCTTCTTGGTAAGGAACGTCTTGCGCAGCCCTTCTTCCCTCTCCTTCTCCTGGTTGATGCCCGCGATCTGGTGCTGCCAGTCGAACCAGTAGCTCGCCAGAACGATCAGGACGAGCGTGATGAGCAGCACCCCCAACTTGGGCAGCATGGGCCAGCTGCCGATCTTTTTCGGATCGAGCCGGCGCAGATCACTAAGTGTCATGGCCATGGCGCGTCATCCCTTCGCTGGCGGCTTCGGCGCCGCCTTGCCGGCGGGCTCCTCGATCTTGGTGCGCGTGATGCTGATGTTCAAGATGAACTCATTGGCGCGCAGCCTGCCCTGCTGCACCGCCTTGATCTCCACCAGCCCGGGGTTCTCCAGGTGCGGCGAGGACTCGAGGTTGCGCATCAGCGTGGACACCCGCGCCTGCGACTCGGTGAGGCCGGTAATGGTGACGCGAGTGCCGGTCTGCTTCACGGCCTTCAGGTAGACGCCGTCGGGCAGTTGCCGCACCAGTTGATCGAGCAGGTGCACCACCTCGGAGCGGTTGCTCTGCAGCGTTTCCACCACTCTTTTCCGCGCGAGCAGCGCCGCGGTCTGCTCCTTGAGCTTCTGGATCTCGGCGATCTGCTTGTCGAGCTTGACGATCTCCTGCTGGAGGTACTGGTTGCGGCCCTGCTGCGTCTGGAACTGCTCGTCGAGATAGGTACGCACGGAGAACCACACAGCCCCGCCGACCACGATCACGAAGGCGAGCAGGATGAAGAACTGCTGCTGCTGCTGCTTGCGCCGCTCCTCGCGGTGCGGCAGCAGGTTGATGCGGATCATGGATCAAATCTCCGCATGGCCAGACCGCACGCCACCATGAGCGAGGGCGCGTCCTGGGTCAGGCTCTTGGGGCGGATCTTCGAGGACAGCGTCATGTTGACGAAGGGGTTGGCGATGATGGTATTGACCTGGACGCGCTTGCCGACCGTCTCGTCGGCTCCGGGGATCGCCGCGCAGCCGCCGGAGAGCACGATGTGGTGGATCTGGTTGTGCTGGGTCGAGGTGAAGAAGAACTGCAACGCACGGGCGACCTCCAAACCCATCATGTCCATGAACGGCTGCAGCACGTCGGACTCGTAGTTCTCCGGCAGTCCCCCGGCGCGCTTCGCCGCCTCCGCTTCTTCCGGAGACAGGCCGAACTTGTTCTGGATTTCCTGCGTCAGCTGGTTGCCGCCGAAGGGCTGCTCGCGCAGGTAGATCGACTGCTGGTTGCGCAGGACGTTGACGGCCATGATGCTCGAGCCGATGTCCACCACCGCGATGTTCTGGTCCCTGCCCCGGTCCGGAAACTGGCCTTCGATCAGCTCGAAGGCGGTCTGGGCGGCGAATACGTCCACGTCCATCACCGTCGCCGTGAGTCCGGCCGACTCCGCCACCGCCATGCGGTCGATGATCTTCTCCTTGCGCGAGGCCGCGATCAGGACTTCGATATCATCCGGATTGTTCGGCGCGGGGCCGAGCACCTGGAAATCCAGGTTGACCTCGTCGAGGGCGAACGGAATGTACTGGTTCGCCTCGGTTTCGACCTGCAGCTCGAGCTCGTCCTCGGTCTGGCCGGCGGGCACCATGATCTTCTTGCTGATGACGGCTGCGTTGGGCAGTGCCAGCGCGAGATTCTTGATGTTGCTCCCGAGGCGCTTGTGGCAGCGCTTGAGCGCATCGCTCACCGCGTCGAGGTTGTTGATGTTGCCTTCCAGCAGCGAGTCCTTGGGCAGGGGCTCGATGGCGTAACGCTCAACGCGGTAGAGGTCCTTGCCGGGTTCGCTGATCTCGACCATCTTGATGGCCGAAGAACTGATGTCGACCCCGATCAAAGGCGGCATCTTGGCCTTGAACAGGCCCTCGAGCGCAGCGAGGTTGAAGCTGAAATTTCCTTTGAACATAAGTTAATGGGGACACAATCCCACAGTTTACATTAGATGCTAACAACAACTGCTTTGGCTGTAAAGCGTTTTGGCCTCTTTCTCCCCTCGGCAGGGAACCCTGCCTATAATGCGTGGACAATGAACATAGCTTACACCGCACCAAGTCCCGGCAATGTGGCAGGTTTCACCAGTCGATTTGATAACTTCGCTGATGTTGCAATTTCGCAACAGCCTTAATTTGGGCTTTTTATCTTGATGTCCAAACGCTGGTGGACTATTTCCTTTCTGGTAGCCATGTCGGCCGGGCTGGTGGCCGTGATGCTGGTCGCGTTCGCCGCCGCGATCATCTATCCGGGCCTGCCGTCGCTTGAAGCGCTGACCGACTATCAGCCCAAGATCCCGCTGCGGGTCTACAGCGCCGACGGCAAGCTGATCGCGGAGTTTGGGGAGGAGCGCCGGGCCCTGGCAAGAATCGGGGACGTTCCCCAGCCGATGATCCACGCGATCCTCGCCGCCGAGGACGAGCGCTTCTACCAGCACAGCGGTGTGGACTACGTCGGCGTGGCGCGCGCCGCGCTCTCCAATTTCATTTCCGGTGGCGTGCGCCAGGGGGCCTCCACCATCACCATGCAGGTCGCGCGGAACTTTTTCCTGTCGAAGGAAAGAACGCTCGCCCGCAAGTTCAATGAAATGTTGCTCGCATTCAAGATCGAGTCCGATCTCAGCAAGGACCAGATCCTCGAGCTTTATGTCAACCAGATCTATCTCGGCCAGCGCACCTACGGCTTCGCCGCCGCCGCGCAGACGTATTTTGGCAAGCCGCTCGGCGCGCTGACTCTCGCGGAGTCGGCGATGCTCGCCGGCCTGCCGAAGGCACCCTCGCGCTACAACCCGATCGCGAACTTCAAGCGCGCCAAGATCAGGCAGCAGTACGTGCTGCGCCGGATGCGCGATCTGCAATGGATCTCGGAGGAGGAATTCACGGCCGCCGACCAGCAGGCGATCGCGGTGAAGAAAGAGGTCAACGAGTACCCCGTTCACGCCGAACATTTCGCGGAGATGGTGCGTCAGGTCCTCTATGAGCGCTACCAGGAAGACACCTATGCCAGGGGCCTCCGCGTCTACACCACGCTGCGTACCCACCACCAGGAGGCGGCGTACGCGGCGGTGCGCTACGGCGTCATGGAGTATGACCGGCGCCACGGCTACCGCGGGCCGGAGGGCTACGCCGAGCTGCCGGACCGGCCGACCGAAGAAGCGCTCGAGGACGCGTTGCAGGAGACCACCGACAGCGATGATATCTACGCTGCGATCGTGGCTGAAGCGAGCCCCAAGCGGGTGCGGGCGTATCGCAGGGGCGGTGAATGGGTGGAAATCCGGGAGGAAGGATTGAAATTCGCAGCTTCACGCCTGCTGGGTGAGAAGGTGAGCCCCGGCCAGCGCATCCGCCGCGGCGCCATCATCCGCGTGCAGAGGGACGATAAGGGGCGCTGGCAAATCACCCAGCTGCCCGCGGTCGAGGCCTCTCTCGTTTCCATGGACCCGCGCGACGGGGCGGTACGGGCGCTGGTCGGAGGCTTCGATTTTGGCCGCAGCCAGTACAACCACGTCACCCAGGCAATGCGGCAGCCGGGGTCGAGCTTCAAGCCCTTCATCTACTCCGCTGCCCTCGAGAGGGGATTCACCGTGGCGACGGTCATCAACGACGCGCCGCTCACGTTTACCGCTGCGCAGACCGGCTCGGAGCCGTGGGAGCCGAAGAACTTCGACGGCAAGTTCGAGGGGCCGATGCGGCTGCGCACGGCGCTTGCCAAGTCGAAGAACCTGGTTTCGGTACGCATCCTCCAGGCGATCTCGCCGCAGTACGCGCAGGACTACGTCGCCCGTTTCGGGTTCGATCCCAAGCTGCATCCGCCGTATCTCACCATGGCGCTGGGCGCCGGCAATGCAACCCCGCTGCAGATGATCACCGCCTATGGGGTGTTCGCGAACGGCGGCTACCGCGTGGCGCCGTACTTCATCGAGCGGGTGGAGGACGCCAAGGGCAACGTGCTGATGGCGGCGCAGCCGGCGGCGGCGGGAGCGGGGGCGGAACGCGTCATCGACGCGCGCAACGCCTTCATCATGACGACCATCCTGCGGGATGTCATGCGCACGGGCACCGGCGCGCGCGCCCTGAAGCTCGGGCGCGACGACCTTGCGGGCAAGACCGGCACGACCAACGAGTTCGTGGACGCGTGGTTGTGCGGTTATGTCCCCGAACTGGTGTCGGTGGCCTGGATCGGCTTCGACAGCCCGCACACGCTCGGGCGCAACGAGACCGGCGCCCAGGCCGCGCTGCCGATGTGGATGGCCTACATGGGAACGGTGCTCGACCGCGTCCCGGAGCAGCCGCTTGCGCCGCCCAAAGGGGTGGTTGCATTGCACGTCAACCCGTCCACGGGGCTGCGAATAGCCGATGCGCAGGGCGGCGTTGTCGATTATTTCTACCAGGAATTCCCGCCACCGGCGCAGGAGACTCTCATTGGCGG
Organism: Burkholderiales bacterium; assembly: GCA_050741115.1. Classification (GTDB taxonomy): domain Bacteria; phylum Pseudomonadota; class Gammaproteobacteria; order Burkholderiales; family SG8-41; genus SG8-41. The sequence goes on along the minus strand of JBOIEM010000018.1, from coordinate 7,014 downwards.
CGTGCTCGGTGGCGAGCGCCCGGAAGAGGTCCGCAACCAGCTGTTCTGAACCTACTGGACCGGCGATGCCCAGGGACACCGGCCGCAACGACCATCGCAGCCGCATCGCCTATCTGGCGGCGCGGCTGATGGCCGAGGACGGGATCGAGGATTACGCGCTCGCCAAGCGCAAGGCGGCACGCCAGGCCGGCGCGCCGGAGACGCGCGAGCTGCCGGCAAACGATGAGATCGACGAGGCGTTGCGCGCCTACCAGCAGATCTATCACCGCGAAGAGCATCGCGACCGGTTGCGCGCGCTGCGCGAGGCTGCGGTGCGGGCGATGCGGGATCTTGCCCGGTTCAATCCGCACCTGACGGGTTCGGTCCTGAACGGCAATGCCGGCCGGTACGCCGACATCAATCTGCAGCTTTTCACCGACAACGAGAAGGCGGTAGAGCTCTATCTGATCGACCGGGGGATTCCGTACCGGACGGCGCAGACCCGCCTGTACTCGGGGGAGGAAATGCGCACGGTGCCGGTCTACACCGTGAGCGACCACGGCACCGACGTCGAGCTGACGGTGCTCTCGACCCTCGATCTGCGCGCGCCGCTCCGTGCGAGCCCGGACGGCAAGAGCATCGAGCGCGCCAAGTTGCCCGCGGTCCAGCAATTATTGTTGGAGACCTGATCGAGAACGCGGCGGCAGTATCAGCCGCCGGTTTTCAGCCAGCCGGCGACCTCGAGCGCGAAATAGGTGAGCACGCCGTCGGCGCCGGCGCGCTTGAACGCGGTCAGCACCTCCATCACGCAGGGGCGTTCATCGAGCCAGCCGCGCGCCGCCGCAGCCTTGATCATCGAGTACTCGCCGCTCACCTGGTAGGCGTAGGTGGGCGCCCGGAACTCCTCCTTGACCCGCCGCACGATGTCGAGATAAGGCAATCCGGGCTTGACCATCACCATGTCGGCGCCTTCCTCCAGATCCAGCGCGACTTCCCACACCGCCTCGTCGCTGTTGCCGTAGTCCATCTGGTAGGTGTGCTTGGTGCCGCGGCCCAGGCTCTTTGCGGAGCCCACCGCGTCGCGAAACGGCCCGTAAAGGACGGACGCGTACTTGGCCGAATAGGCGAGGATGCGCGTGTGGATGAACCGGTTGCGGTCGAGCGCGTCGCGGATCGCGCCGATGCGGCCGTCCATCATGTCGGAGGGCGCGACGACGTCCACGCCGGAAGCGGCGCACACCAGTGCCTGCTTTTCGAGGAGCGCTATCGTTTCATCGTTGAGGACGTGGCCGCTGCGGTCGATCACGCCATCGTGGCCGTGCGTGGTATAGGGGTCGAGCGCGACGTCGGTGATGACGCCGAGCTCGGGCAACCGCTTCTTCAGCTCGGTCACCGCGCGCGGCATCAGGCCGCGGGGATTCGCTGCCTCGCGTCCGTCGGCCGACTTGAGCTCCCGTGGAATCACGGGAAACACCGCGACCGCCGGCACGCCGAGCTTCGCGCAGTGTTCGGCGTGCGCGAGCAGGCGATCGACGGTATGGCGCTGGATCCCCGGCATCGACGCGACCGGCTCGGAGCGGTTTCTGCCCTCGATCACGAACATGGGGTAGATGAGGTCGTCCACCGTCAGCCGGTGCTCGCGCCGCAGCCGGCGCGAAAACTCGTCTCGCCGCATCCGCCGCATCCGCCGCCGCGGGAACGCGCCGTAGGGCCGCATGGCTATAACCTCTTGAACGTAATTGGGTTTATTTTGGGTTCGCGGGGAACTCCGGGCCATTATAAGCGTCTCAGCTTGCAGACGATGTTGAGTCGTCTCCCGCTTCTCCTCCCTGAGCGGGCGCCTTAATCCTAATTAAGGCTTTTGCCCCCGGTTTTACTCCCCTTTAACCGGGGGTTTTTTATGGGCCCCTTGCGCGACGCGTTGGCGCGCCCGCCCCCGGGACGGGCGCCCCTTGTGGGGCTCGGTACCAGCCTCGAAAAAATCGTCTAGGTCATTGTTATCGTGCCCGAAACTGGCGCGCCCGCCGTGGCGTGCTGTAGAATAGCGCCGCGCTCGAAAATACGCGGTAAACGAAGGACCCTGCATGAAATCCCTGTGGCTGCTTGCGCTCGGCGCGGGTGTACTCGTCCCTGTGGTCGCGCTCCCCCAGCAGCCGCCCCTGGCGGATTCCGCAAAGGCGCGCGCGATCGTGTCGCAGGTGTGCGCATCCTGTCACGCTGAGGACGGCAACAGCGTGCTCCCCGCCAACCCGGTGCTGGCCGGCCAGCATGCGGATTACACCTTGAAGCAGCTCATGAACTTCGGTCCGCGGGATGGCAAGCGCGCGGAGCGGCGCAATGCCGTGATGGCGGGGATGGTCGCGAATCTCTCAGTCGACGAGCTGCGCAGTCTCGCAGCCTACTTCGAAATCCAGAAACCCCTGCCCCGCGCGGCGCGCGACCGGGAACTCGCCCGAGTCGGTCAGGCGATCTACCGGGGCGGTATCACCGCGAAGAACGTGGCGGCCTGCACCGCCTGCCACGGACCGACCGGCAGCGGCATCCCGGCCCAGTTTCCGCGGCTGGCGGGGCAGTTCGCGGAGTACACCGCCGCCCAGCTGCGGGCGTTTCGCGACGGCGAGCGCGCCAACGATCCGAATCGCATGATGCGCGCCGTGGCGGAGAAGCTGTCGGACCGGGAAATCGCGGCGGTTGCCGAGTACATTACCGGATTGCGCTGATCCCATCCCGCGCCCCCGATGGCGACGGAGGATGGTCAGGAACGCGCGCCCGCAAAGACCGCTCTCGCGGCGCTGATGGTGCGGCCGATCTCCGCCTCGCCGTGAGCGGACGACACGAATCCCGCCTCGTACGGCGAGGGCGCCAGAAAGATTCCGGCCTCGAGCATGGCGTGGAAGAAGCGGTTGAACGCTTCCCGGTCGCATTGGAGGACCTCCACGAAACGCGCCGGTGGGGTGGCGCGGAAGTAGATGCCGAACATGCCGCCGACGCTCGCCGCCGAGAACGGCACGCCGTGCTCGTGTGCTGTGATGGCAAGGCCTTCGCATAGCGCATGCGCAGTTGCCGCGAGCCGGTCATAGAACCCGGGCGCCTGAACCAGTTTGAGCGTCGCGAGGCCCGCAGCGACCGCGACCGGGTTGCCGGAGAGAGTGCCCGCCTGGTACACCGGCCCGAGCGGCGCAATCGCCTGCATGATGTCGCGGCGCCCGCCAAAGGCGCCGACCGGCAGCCCTCCGCCGATGACCTTGCCGAGCGTGGTCAGGTCGGGACTGACGCCGTAGAGCGCCTGCGCGCCCCCGAGCGCGACGCGAAAGCCGGTCATCACCTCGTCGAAGATCAACACGGCTCCGTGGCGCGTGCAGAGCCTGCGCAATGACTCGAGGAAACCGGGGCGCGGTGCCACGAGATTCATGTTGCCGGCGACCGGTTCCACGATGACGGCTGCGATCGTGGCCCCCTCCCGCTCGAACGCATGCTCCAGGGCGCTCTCGTCGTTGTATTCCAGGACCAGGGTGTCGGCGGCGGTTGCAGGAGGCACGCCCGCCGAGGTCGGCTGCCCGAAGGTGAGCGCGCCGGATCCCGCCTTCACCAGCAGCGCGTCGACGTGGCCGTGATAGCAGCCCTCGAACTTGATGATTTTGTGCCTGCCGGTGTGTCCCCGCGCGAGGCGGATCGCGCTCATGGTCGCCTCGGTGCCGGAACTCGTGAGCCGCACCTGCGCGAGGGAGGGCACGAGCCGGCAGAGCAGCTCCGCCAGTTCGACCTCCTGCTCCGTGGGCGCCCCGAAGGACAGCCCGCGCTCCGCTGCCTGCTGCGCGGCGCTCACCACCTCGGGATGGGCGTGGCCGACGATGAGCGGGCCCCACGAGCCAACGTAATCGACATAGGTCCGGCCGTCGGCGTCCCACACCTGCGCGCCCCGGCCGCGCTGAATGAACGGCGGGGTGCCGCCGACCGAGCCGAACGCGCGCACCGGCGAGTTGACGCCGGCCGGAATGACGAGCTGCGCGCGCTGGAACAGTTTCTGGCTGCGTTTCATCTCGTTCGCTTACGCATGAGGCGTTGCCCGCTCGCTCCGGGCAAACAGCCCGCTGAAGCGGCGCGCCGCGAGCCCGACGTCGCCCGCGCCGAACAGCGCGGAAACCACGGCGACGCAATCGGCGCCGGCGGCGATGATCTGCGGAGCGTTTTCCAGCGTGATGCCGCCAATCGCCACCACCGGCACCGACAGGCGGCGCTTGGCGTCGCGCAGCAGGGCGAGAGGCGCGCGCACCGCGCCCGGCTTCACGCTGGAGGGGTAAAAGCTGCCGAACGCGACATAATCGGCGCCGAGACGCTCGGCCTCGAGCGCGAGCTCGAGCCGGTCGTAACAGGAGGCCCCGAGGATACCTGCCCGCCCGAGCCGCTCGCGCGCGGCCGCGAGCGAGCCGTCCCCCGCGCCGAGGTGCAGGCCGTCGGCCTCCACGGCCAGGGCGAGATCGAGATGGTCGTTGACGATGAGGGGGGCCCGGAACTTCCGGCACAGCGCGAGCAGTGCGCGCGCCTGGGCGAGTCTCAATACCGGATCGGCCGATTTGTTGCGGTACTGCACCAGGCGCGCCCCGCCCGCGAGCGCCGCTTCCACCGCGGCGATCAGGCTTGAGGTGTCAGCGCGGTCAGGTGTGACGGCGTAGAGCCCGGAAATCGGGTGCTTCACGTCCTACCTCTGACCCCCGCCACCCGGCTCCCTTTCGTCGCGCGCCCAGAACAACCGGTCCGGTATGTGCTGGCCCATGCCGGGACGAAACGCCGCCTTGAGCGTCTGCCAGGTGTACTCCTGCGCATCCTTGACCGCGTCGCTCACTTCCAGACCGTTGGCGACGGTTGCGGCGACGGCGGCGGCGAGCGTGCAGCCCGATCCGTGGTACGAGCCCGGCAGGCGCGGCCAGCTGTCGCTGCGCACCACGCCGTTCTGGCCGTAGAGGGTATTCACGACCTGGGAGGTGTTCTCGTGGGTGCCGGTCACGAGCACGTACTCACAGCCGGTCGCGATGATGCGCTTTGCGCATTCGGCGAGGTCGAGACCCGCGCCCTCTTCGTGCTCCTCGCCCGCCAGCCGCCGCGCCTCCAGGCTGTTGGGGGTGAGGATGGTGGTCTGCGGAATGAGCAGCTCCTTCAACGCGCCCACCATCTCCTCGGAGACGAGCTCGTCGCCGCGCCCGGAGGCGAGCACCGGGTCGAGCACCAGCGGAACCTCCGGATAGTCGGACACCACCTCCGCGATCACCGCGATCTGCTCGAGGTTTCCGAGCAGGCCGATCTTGAACGCCGCGACCGGCATGTCCTCCAGCACGCAGCGTGCCTGGTCGGCGACCCATTCCGCGTCGATCGGACTGACGTCGTCGACGCCCATGGTGTCCTGGATCGTGATGGCGGTCACCACCGACAGCGGGTGGCAGCCCATGCTGGAGAGCGTCATGATATCGGACTGCAAACCCGCCCCTCCGCTCGGATCGGTCGCCGCGAATACGAGGACGATGGGAGGAAGGTCGGCCATGGGGAAGGCGGAGACGCCCGCGCGTTTGGTCGCGGCAGGACGATTCGATAGAATTCGATTCTAACTTAAAACCGCTCGCCTGCATGACCACCGCCGAGACGCGAATCTACAAGACCTACATGTGCCTCATCTGCGGTTTTGTCTACGATGAGCGCGCGGGACTGCCCGATGAGGGCATCGCGCCCGGCACCCGCTGGGAGGACGTGCCGGTGAACTGGACGTGCCCGGAGTGCGGGGCGCGCAAGGAGGACTTCGAGATGGTGGAGCTGTGAGAATCCTGCACACCATGATTCGCGTCGGCGACCTGCAGCGCTCACTCGATTTCTACACGCAGGTGCTGGGCATGAAGGTGCTGCGCAAGACCGACTACCCCGGCGGGCGCTTCACCAATGCCTTCGTCGGCTACGACGAGGAGTCGAGGACCGCGGTGCTGGAGCTCACCCACAACTGGGACACCGCCTCCTATGACCTCGGCACCGGGTACGGGCATGTGGCGATCGAAGTCGACGATGCCTATCGGGCATGCGAGGAGGTGAAGCGGCGCGGCGGCAAGGTCACGCGCGCGGCCGGGCCGATGAAGCACGGCACCACCGTGATCGCCTTCGTCGAGGATCCCGACGGCTACAAGATCGAGTTCATCCAGCGCAAGACCGGCTAGCTGCCGGCGGCGTTCGCGAGGCGGACGAAATCCTCGACCGCCAGGTCCTGGGCGCGCAGTCCCTTGTCCACGGCGAGCCGCTCGAAGTCCCCGTCCCCGAAGAAGGCCCGCAGCGCGTTGCGCAGGGTCTTGCGGCGCCGCGCGAAGGCGGCCGCCACGATTTTCGCGAGAGCGGCTTCGTCGGCCGCAGGATGCGGCAGGGGCGTAAACGGCACCATGCGCACCACCGCCGACTCGACCCTGGGAACCGGCCGGAACGCGCCGGCGGGCGCAGTGAGGACGGGCTCCATCCGGAAGCGGTACTGCAGCATGACCGAGAGCCGCCCGTACTCGGAGGTCGAGGGTGTCGCCACCATGCGCTCCACGACCTCCTTCTGAAGCATGACGTGGATATCCTCTATGGCCGCGACGTGCCGGGCGAGATGGAACAGCAGCGGCGTGGATATGTTGTAGGGCAGGTTGCCCACGACGCGCAGCCGCGGCCCGAGCGCGCTGAAATCGAAGCGCAGGGCGTCGCCCTCGTGGACGGTGACGCGCCCGGGGGGAAAGGCGGCGCGCAGGCGCGCGACGATGTCGCGGTCGATCTCGATCAGGTGGAGGTGCTCGAGCCGGCTCGCGAGCGGCCGCGTGAGCGCGCCGAGTCCCGGCCCGATTTCCACCATGCGATCGCGCGGCTGCGGCGCGATGGCGGAGACGATGGCGGCGATCACCGCCTCGTCGGTGAGGAAGTTCTGTCCGAAGCGCTTGCGGGGAACGTGGCGCCTGACGGGCCGCGTCCCCGGGGCGCGTCTCATGCGGCGCGCCGCGGCCTGCGGCGAGCGGCGAGCCACGCTGCCAGCCG